>CAIVOR010000106.1 GCA_903907615.1 uncultured Microbacteriaceae bacterium
CCGGGCGAGCGTCGAGCAAACCGATGGTCGTTATTGAACTCAAGAACCCCTCGTACTTTTCAGCCCTGGGCTTCAAGGTTGACGAACTCCTGGGCAAGGTCATCGCCGACGCCGGATGGAAGCGCAATGATCCGCGGCTCGTCGTGGAGAGCTTTGAGAAGAGTGTGTTAATCCGATTGCGCACCTCGGGCATCGGCAGCCAGCACGTGTACCTGTGCGAACAGGACGGATCCGCGTACGACGAGGTGCTGCGCCTCGGGGGCGGACTCAACTACCGGGATGAGCTCTCGTCGACCGGCATGATCAATGTGGCCAAAGAGGTCACGGGTATCAGTGTCGAGGTGGCCGTTCTCCTCAATCGTGATGGAAGCGGCCCAGCCCTCGTTCAGCGCGCGCACGATCTGGGCCTCACGGTATTCGCGTGGACGCTGCGCGCCGAGAACAAGTTCTTGCCGCGCGACTACGCTCAAGGATTTGACCCCAAGAACTGGGGTCGCTGGCAGGACTACTTTGGCCTGGTCCTAGACACGGGCGTCGACGGTGTTTTTGCTGATCAACCCGACCTTGCGCTGCAGCTGATTTCCGAGCGCGAGTCTCGTCAATGAGCGAGGTTGCGCCCGCCGGCAACCTTCTCGATGGGCTCAACCCGCAACAGCGCGAGGCCGTGACCTATCGAGGCCCCGCCCTGCTCATCGTGGCCGGCGCCGGGTCGGGAAAGACCCGGGTGCTCACGCACCGCATCGCCGGGCTCATCGCCAATCGCGAAGCCTGGCCCAGTCAGATTCTGGCCATCACGTTCACCAACAAGGCCGCGGCCGAAATGCGCGAGCGGGCCGAGTCGCTGATGGGCTCGGTCGCCGAGGGCATGTGGATTTCGACGTTCCACTCGGCGTGTGTGCGCATCCTGCGTCGCGAGGCCGAGAACTTTGGCTTCACCAAGAGTTTCACCATCTACGACAGCCACGATTCGCGCACGCTCATCAAGCGCATCATCAAGGCACAGGAGGCCGACGAGTTTGGCTGCACGGTGGCGGGCGTGGCTAGCCGCATTTCGAAGATCAAGAACGAGCTCGCCGACGCCGACTCATTTGCGCGCACCGCCAACGAGAGCGATCCCAACGAGCTGGCTTTCCTCGGCGTGTTTCGCGAGTATCAGCGCTCGCTTCAGGCGGCCAACGCGTTCGACTTCGACGACCTGATTGGCCAAACCGTCTTCTTATTTCGCGCCTTCCCGCACGTGGCGGACGTGTATCGCAAGAAGTTCCGCCACCTCCTGGTCGACGAGTATCAGGACACCAACCACGCCCAGTACGCACTGATTCACGAGCTGACGCGCGAGACCGAAGACGGACTCCCGGGTGCGTCACTCACCGTGGTGGGTGACTCCGACCAGTCGATCTACTCGTTCCGCGGAGCCGACATCCGTAACATTGCTGAGTTTGAGCGCGACTTTCCCGGCGCGAGTGTGATTCTGCTGGAGCAGAACTACCGCTCGACGCAGACCATTCTGAGCGCGGCCAATGCCGTGATTGCGAACAACTTCGATCGCAAAGAGAAGAGTCTCTGGACGGACGTCGGCGCCGGCGAAAAGATCCTCGGCTTCACCGGTTACTCGGCCCACGACGAGGCTCAGTTCGTTGTCGATGAAATCAATGCGCTGCACGCCCAGGGCATGGCGTACTCACAAATGTCGGTCTTCTACCGAACAAATGCGCAGACCCGTGCGCTGGAAGAAATCTTCATTCGTTCGGCGCTGCCCTATCGACTCATCGGTGGCACCAAGTTCTACGAGCGCGCCGAAATCAAAGACGCCATGGCCTACCTGATCGCGGTGGTCAACCCCGCTGACGCCCTCGCGGTGCGGCGCATTCTCAACACACCCAAGCGCGGACTGGGTCCCGCGGCCGAGGCCCAGATTCAGAACTTTGCCGACCTCAACGGCGTCACCGTGCGGGAAGCGCTGCGCTCGGCCGACAGCCTCGGTTTCGGCCCCAAGGCGTTGCGCGCGATTTCGGACCTCAGCGCACTGCTCGATGAGGCCACGTCCCTGGCCGAGGGGGGAGCGGTCGCCGAGGTGCTTCAGGTGCTGATGCAGAAGACGGGCTACCTCGATCAGCTGCGCACCTCGAAAGACCCGCAGGATGAGGCGCGCGCAGAAAACGTGGACGAGCTCATGGCCGTCACCAAGGAGTTCGCCAAGAACAACCCCGAGGGCACGCTGATCGACTTCCTGACCGAGGTGGCGCTGGTGGCAGCCGCCGATGAGCTCGACGACGTGTCCGGCTCCGTGAGCCTGATGACACTGCATACGGCGAAAGGCCTCGAGTACGACGCCGTGTTCATCACGGGCGTTGAGGAGGAACTGCTGCCCCACCGCATGGCGGCTTTTGAGCCCGGCGGTCCGGCCGAGGAGCGACGCCTCTTTTACGTCGGCATTACGCGCGCGCGTCAGCGCCTGTTCATTTCGCTGGCCATGACCCGCGCGCAGTTCGGTCAGACCGCACCCGCTGCACCTTCGCGGTATCTGCAAGAGATTCCGGCCGAGCTCATCGAGTGGCGCGAACAGCCGGGCATGCTCGGCGGTTGGCGCGATGCACCGTCGCGGTCTTTGGGCCGATCCGGCGGATGGGGCGACGAGGGCGGCTGGTCATCCGTGGCTCCGGCCAAACCCAAGACCGAGTGGGCCAACCGCGTCACCAACCAGATTCGTGACAATGGCGATCTCACCCTGCAGGTCGGCGACCGCATCACCCACGTCGACTTCGGCGAGGGCACGGTGATGGATGTGACCGGCGTCGATACCAAACGCGTCGCCCACGTGCGCTTCGATCAGGCGGGACCCAAGAAACTCCTGATCAAGATCGCGCCGATCGAAAAAATCTAGTTCGCGTCTGTGCTCTGCGGGCAGGGCTAGCCCACGCTCGTGCCGAGCAGCGCACCAATCACGTAGGTCACGCCCAGCGCCGCGGCGCCACCTATGGTGACGCGCAAAATTGAGCGCGGCATGGGGCTACCACCGATGTACGCGCCCACCCCACCGGTGATGGCAAGTGCAATCACCACGGCAATGACTGTGGCTGGAATGCGCCAGTCGTTGGGCGTCAGCATGACCGCGAGCACGGGGAGAACGGCACCGCACAGGAACGCAATGGCCGACGACAGCGCGGCGTGCCAGGGGTTGGAGATGTGTTCCTCGCGAATGTTGAGTTCGGCCTCGAGGTGTGCCGTGAGGGCATCGTGTTCGGTGAGTTCGAGAGCCACCTGTTTCGCGGTGGCCGCAGATAAGCCCTTCTGCTCGTATATGGCCACGAGTTCGGCGAACTCTTCCTCGGGCATCTCTTCGAGCTCGCGCTTTTCCTTGGCGATGAGGGCGAGCTCGCTGTCGCGCTGGCTCGACACCGATACGTATTCACCGAGGGCCATAGAGATGGCACCGGCGGCCACACCCGCAACTCCGGCGATCAGAATGGCCGCTGTGTTGGTGGGATTTACCGCCGCGACACCCACAACGAGCGCGGCGACCGAAACGATTCCGTCGTTGGCGCCGAGCACGCCGGCACGCAGCCAGTTGAGCTTGGAAGCGAAGGCGGCGTCGTGCGGTTCGAAGTGTGTTGGTGTGCTCATGACACCAGCAAATCAGATGCCGCGCACTATTGCCATTGTGCCAGTGGGCGGAATCCCCGACCGTGCTGTCTCAGGCAAATAAAGAGTAGAGTCAATACGGTCGTTTTATCTTGACGTCAAGATACATTGTCAAGTCTCGACCACATCCCGCAGACGCATCTATCGCGCTGTTGTAGCGCGCGCAAAGGAACTCAAGGTACGTGGATCTTTACGAGTATCAGGCCCGTGACATGTTCGAAAGCTACGGGGTGCCTGTGCTCCCCGGCATCATTGCTGACACCCCGGCGGAAGCACGTGCTGCTGCCGAGAAGCTGGGCGGCGTCGTTGTCGTCAAAGCTCAGGTCAAAGTCGGCGGCCGCGGTAAGGCCGGTGGTGTCAAGGTGGCCAAGAACCCCGACGAGGCAGAAGCTGCCGCCGAGGCGATCCTGGGCCTCGACATCAAGGGCCATGTCGTCAAGCGCGTCATGATTGCCGCCGGTGCGCGCATCAAGGAAGAGTACTACTTCTCCGTTCTGCTCGACCGGGCCAACCGCTCCTACCTCTCACTGTCGAGCTTCGAGGGTGGCATGGAGATTGAACAACTTGCCGAGGAACGCCCCGAAGCACTCGCGCGAATTGAGGTCAACCCCATTTCGGGAATCGACCTGGCCAAGGCCAAGGAAATTGCCGTTGCCGCAAAGTTCCCCGCCGAACTGATCGACAAGGTTGCTCCGGTGATGGTCAAGCTCTACGAGGTCTACACCGGCGAAGACGCCACGCTCGTTGAGGTCAACCCCCTCGTGCTGACCGAAGAGGGTGACATCGTGGCCCTCGATGGCAAGGTCTCACTCGACGAGAACGCCGCGTTCCGTCACCCCAACCACGAGGCTCTCGAAGACAAGGCCGCAGCCGACCCTCTCGAGGCCAAGGCCAAGGCCATGGACCTCAATTACGTCAAGCTCGACGGTCAGGTGGGCATCATCGGCAACGGTGCCGGCCTCGTGATGAGCACCCTCGACGTAGTGGCCTACGCCGGCGAGAAGCACGGTGGCGTGAAGCCCGCCAACTTCCTCGACATCGGTGGTGGCGCCTCGGCCGAGGTCATGGCCAACGGACTCGAGGTTATCCTCGGCGACTCGCAGGTCAAGAGCGTTTTCGTCAACGTATTCGGTGGCATCACGGCGTGTGACGCGGTGGCCAACGGAATCGTGGCAGCTCTCGAGATCTTGGGATCCAGCGCCAGCAAGCCTCTGGTTGTGCGCCTCGACGGCAACAACGTCGAGGAGGGTCGTCGTATCCTCGCCGAAGCCAACCACCCTCTGGTCACTCTGGCCGCCGGCATGGACGAGGGCGCCGACAAAGCCGCCGAACTCGCCGCCAAGTAAGCATCTACGAACGAAGAGAAAAAGAAAACCATGTCGATCTTTCTGAATAAAGACTCCAAAGTCATCGTCCAGGGCATCACCGGTGGCGAAGGAAGCAAGCACACGGCACGCATGCTGGCTGCCGGTACGCAGGTTGTCGGTGGCGTCAACGCGCGCAAGGCGGGAACCACCGTCACGCACGGCGACGTTGAGCTTCCCGTGTTTGCCACGGTTGCCGAAGCCATGGCTGCCACCGGTGCCGATGTCTCGATTGCCTTCGTGCCGCCGGCCTTCTCCAAGGATGCCGCCATCGAAGCCATCGACGCGGGCATCGGCCTGCTCGTCGTGATCACCGAGGGTATTCCCGTTCAGGACACGGCCGAGTTCTGGGCCTACGCCTCGAGCAAGGGCAACAAGACGCGCATCATTGGACCGAACTGCCCCGGCATCATCACGCCCGGTGAGGCACTCGTGGGCATCACGCCCGCCGACATTGCCGGCAGCGGCCCCATCGGTTTGGTCTCGAAGTCGGGAACGCTTACGTACCAGATGATGTTCGAACTGCGCGACATCGGCTTCTCCACCGCCATCGGAATCGGTGGCGACCCCATCGTGGGTACCACGCACATCGATGCGCTGGCTGCGTTTGAGGCCGACCCCGACACCAAGGCAATCGTCATGATTGGTGAGATTGGTGGTGACGCCGAGGAGCGCGCGGCCGATTTCATCAAGGCCAACGTCACCAAGCCCGTCGTGGGCTACGTCGCAGGTTTCACCGCTCCCGAGGGAAAGACGATGGGCCACGCCGGTGCCATTGTGTCGGGCTCTGCGGGAACCGCGCAGGCCAAGAAGGAAGCCCTCGAGGCCGTCGGCGTGAAAGTGGGCAAGACACCCAGTGAGGCCGCCCGCTTGATGCGCGAGATTATGGCGTCGCTCTAAAAAACACGCAACATGCACGGTGAGTGCGTTCGAAGCCCGACCCTGAGTGGGTCGGGCTTCGTGATTTCCCCCGGTCTGGTGGTTACGCGGCGGGTCGTGACGTGTCGTTAAGGAACGCCAGAACGGCACTGACGCGCGCGTTGTTACCCTCGGGAATACCGAGTGCGGCATAGATGGCGCTGAGGTGGTTGACCACCGAGTTGCTGGCGATGCCGAGCAGTTCGGCAATGCTCTGGTTTGACAGTCCCGTGGCCACGAGGCGCAAGATCTCGAATTGACGGGGAGTGAGACCGCCCACCGTCGTGCCCGAGCGGGCTTTAGAGCGTTGCATCAGTTCGGGGTCGATGACGGACTCGCCGCCGTGAGCCTTCTCAACGGTGTCAACGAGAACGCTCAACGACGTTGACGAGGTTTTGGAGAGATACGACCAGTACTTGCGGTCGTCTTCGGGAAGAGTCGTGAGAATCTCGAGAACGTCTTGTGCTGAGACCAGAAGAATTTTGAGGTTGGGATCGGCTCGACGAAGGGCCACACCCAAGCCGATGCCATTTCCGTCGGCCAATTCGATGTCGAGCAGAGCGACATCCACCTCTCCCGGCTGGATGAGAAGACGTGCATGGCTGGACCCTTCGGCCGTTGCCACGACGGTGATGTTTGGCACGTCACCGAGTGCGGTCGCGAGAAGGTCGCGATACAGCTGGTGGTCCTCAACAATGGCGACACGAATGGGGGAAGTGTTCACCCGCTCATTATGGCTGAAGTGACTAGTGCTTTTACCCCTACTCGGGTAGTCGCGATATTCCTGACACAATGGGCGAAGACTTGTTCCCACGGAAGGTATCGTCATGCCCACGCAAACTGCTGTCACAAAAAAGCGCCCACGGTCGGTCGCCAGCGGCATCCTGCTGGCAATCGCCGTGCTTCTGACGCCTACGGCACTCATCGCCAACTGGGCAGCGGTTCAGGTGGACAACACGCAACGGTTTGTTGACACACTGGGTCCGCTGGCCTCGAACCCCAAGATTCAAGCACTCGTCATTGACGAAATCACCAACAAGCTTGATGAGACCGTGGACTTTGCCGGAACCACCTCGTCGTTGATCGATGGTCTGGGATCCGCCCTCAGCCTGCCCAAGTCAGCTCAGGATGCGCTGGGGCTCTTTTCGGATCCGCTGGCCGCCGGCGTCAAGGGACTCGTGCACGACGCCGTGGCAAAGGTGGTGACTTCCGAGGGCTTCCAGACAGCATGGACGCAGACTCTGACCATCACGCAAGAGCAGGTGACAAAACTTCTCAAGGGTGAAGAGTCCGGCGTGCTCAAGATGGCTGCCGACGGAACCATCACGCTCAATCTGAAGCCGGTCATTGCGCAGGTCAAACAAAGCCTGGTGAACAGCGGCGTCGCCTTCGCGTCGGCCATCCCCGAGATGGATATCACCGTAGAGCTCGGCAAGATTCCCGAACTGGCGGTGGCGCGTGTCGTTTACCAGGTGGGCATTGGTGTCGGAACGTGGCTGCCCTGGGTTGTCTTCGGACTTTATCTGGCGGGCTTTGCGCTCGCCGTGCGACGTGCGCGGGCCACTCTGATTACGAGCTCCTTCCTCCTCGTTTCGTCCGTCCTGATGCTGGTGTTCCTTTCCTTCGGGCGCCTGCTCGCGGTAAATAGCGTGAGTGACACGTTTGCACCTGCCGTGGGCGTGGTGTGGGACGCTGTCTCGGACTATGCGGTCACCGTGCTGGCCGGGCTCATCGCCCTCAGTGTCATTGCGCTCGTGACGGCATGGATCTTTACCGGTGATGAGCGCGGGCCCGTGCGCCAGTGGTTTGGTCGAGTCTTCGCGTCGCTACGCAGTCGCCTCGACCGCATGGGTGTCACGATGGGTCGAGCCGGCCCCGTACTGTACCGCGCGCGTATTCCGCTCCGCGTACTCGTGATCGTTCTTGCCGCGCTGATCGTTGCGTTTGTTCAGCCCATGAACGTGGCTTCGGTTATTTGGGCCAGCATCCTGGGCGGCGTGGTTCTCGTTATCCTCGAGATTCTTATTCGCAAACCGGCTGACGTGGCCGCGACGAAGACTGCCTCGTCCACGAAGCGCGGCGTCGCGGCAAAGAAAGTAACGCCAACGAAGCGCGTCACCGCGCCGCGCAAGTAGCGAAAAGACCGCGAGGTTATGCGCTACAGACGATTTGTGGCTGCCGCCTTCGCGGCCGTCGAGGCACTCGTCGTCGTGGCGATAGGTCTGGCCATTCCGCTCATTCCCCTGACCATCCTGTGGGCGACAAATTTTGACGCGGGAATTCAGTGGGATGTCTACTACCGGGCGGCCGCCGACATCTGGCTGCTGGGCCACGGGGTGCACATCACCGTCACCCTGGATCCGTCACTCGCCGCGTCGCTCAACCTGCCCGGCCTTGATGCCCCCTTCTTGCTGTCGCTCGCGCCGACCGCGTTTGCCATCCTCACGTTTCTCTTGGCGATGCGGTTGGGTAGGCGAACCGTTGAGGCTGAGGTGCGATTTGTGGGCCCGTTGACGGCCATCGTCGCTTTCGGCGTGGCAGCCATCGCCATTGCCTTCAGCGCGCTCAACGCGTCGGCCATGCCCACGCTGTGGCGCGCCATAACGTTACCGACGTTGATATTTGTCGTGGGCCTCGTGGTGGGAGCACGAGGTGAGATTGGGCGATCGGGTGGCCGGGCAGAGAACGTCAAGACTCGAATGGCCCTCTGGACGAGAAGTTTGTCGCCTCAGGTGCGCGCGTGGTTTCGCGCCTCACTCGTGGGTGGGGTCGGATCGATCGCCATCGTGACGGCCGTGGCCGGCGTACTGACCGCAGTCCTGTTTATTGTGCGGTTTCCGCAGATTGTCGGACTTTACGAGGGACTGCAGGCCGGACCCGGCGGTGGTGCCGCGGTGACCATCGCCGAGTTGGCCTATCTCCCGAGCATCGTCTTTTGGGTGGTGTCCTGGCTGAGTGGTGCCGGGTTCGCTCTGGGCCGCGGCTCGTGGGTGTCACCGGCGGGAGCAGACATAGGTCCGCTTCCCTCACTTCCCGTATTCGGACTCGTTCCCGAGGGACAGGTTGCGGGTGGTTACCTGTGGCTTATCGTGCCCATTCTGGCCACCATCCTGGCCGCGCGTTTGCTGCGGCCCCGACTGACCTCTCACCTGCAGCTTCACGAACGCACGCGATGGTTGATGGCCTCAGCGCTCGGCATGGCCGTTGTCGCGGGCGTCACCGCACTCGTCTTGTCGCTCGCAACCTCCGGCTCGGTGGGGCCGGGGCGCATGGCGGAATTTGGCCCCACGCCGTGGCTCACTCTCGTGTGGGTGTTCGGGGTAACCTTTGTGGCCTCACTCATCGGGCTGCTCACCCCCGGGCGGTCTGCCGCCGAACGTTAGACTGAGCGGGTGTTCTCGGTTGTCGTCCTCATCTCTGGATCGGGTTCAAACCTCCGCGCACTTCTCGAAGCGGCAACATCGGCCGATTATCCCGCCCGCGTTGTCGCGGTGGGTGCGGATCGCGAGTGTGAGGGACTCGCCCACGCTGAGGAATTCAGCATTCCCACATTCGTGGTTGAACCGTCCGCGTATGCGTCCCGTGAGGAGTGGGGGACCGCGCTCGTCGCGGCAATACAGCCCTGGCAGCCCGACCTTGTCGTGAGCGCCGGCTTCATGCGCATTCTGCCCGCCCCTGCTGTCTCCGCGCTGCACCCGCGACTCATCAACATGCACCCGGCACTCTTGCCCCTCTACCCCGGGGCTCACGCCGTGCGGGACACGCTCGCCGATGGCGCCACCATTACCGGAACATCCATTCATGTCGTGGATGAGGGCGTGGACACGGGTCCCGTGATTCGTGCCCGTGAGGTGCCCGTGCGTGCCGACGACAGTGAGGCAAGCCTTCACGAGCGCATTAAAATAGAAGAACGGCAACTCATCGTCGAGACCGTCGCAGACATTGCACGAGACCACATTGACCTTGAGGAGATATCCCGCCGATGAGTGGACCGCAGCACGACGCCAGCTTGTACCGAGACCGCGACCACGTGGCCGTCAGACGTGCCCTCATCTCGGTGAGTGACAAGACCGGACTGATCGAACTCGCGACGGCCCTGCACGCGGCAGGCGTTGAAATTCGAAAAAGTCCTGAATGAATTTTGGGAAAAAAGCCTTGATTCATCAGGATATAATTCAAGCATGTTTGGCTTTAAAGAAAAA
>CAIVOR010000107.1 GCA_903907615.1 uncultured Microbacteriaceae bacterium
AGACAAGATATTGACGTGATTCTCAGCTAGTACTCGCGTGACATCCGAGAGAAGAGCGGCACGATCAAGGGCCTCGACCTGCACCTGAACGAGGAAAATGCTCTTTGACGTGGGCGACCAGTCGACCTCAATGAGTCGCTCAGGTTCTCGCATCAGCGTCGTGACATTCGTGCAGTTGGCGCGATGTACCGAGACACCCTGTCCGCGGGTCACAAAGCCTCGAATCTCATCTCCCGGAAGGGGGGTGCAACACTTGGCAAGTTTGACCAAGATGTCGGGCGCGCCCCGAACGAGAACGCCCGAATCGCTGCGACGCGTGCCACGCATGCCACCGCGCGCCGGAATGATGACATCCGGTGTCTCGCTGTCGACTTCTTCGTTGACGCTCAACAGGATTTTCTCGATCACCGACTGCGTGGAGACGTGACCCTCCCCAACGGCTGCATAAAGTGATGTCACGTCGTCGTACTTCAGTAGTGCGGTGACTTCGGCAAGCGTGTCCGGGGTCATGAGGCGCTGCAGCGGCAGATTTTGTTTGCGCATGGCACGAGCAATCATGTCTCTGCCCTGCTCGACCGCCTCATCGCGGCGCTCCTTGGAGAACCACTGCTTGATCTTCGATTTCGTGCGCGTCGATGCCACGAAACCCACCCAGTCTTGGCTGGGACCGGCGTCGGGGTTTTTGCTGGTGAGGATTTCGATGACGTCACCCGACGCCACCTGGGTGTCCAGGGGCACGAGTCGCCCGTTGACCTTGGCACCCATCGTGCGGTGACCCACTTCGGTGTGCACAGCGTAGGCAAAGTCGACCGGCGTTGCTCCCGCCTGCAGTCCAATCACTCGTCCCTTGGGGGTGAAGACGTAAACCTCTTTACTGCCGATTTCGAATCGCAACGAGTCCAGGAACTCGTGCGGATCGTCGGTATCCGCCTCCCAGTCGGATATGTGTGCCAACCAGGCCATATCGGTATCCGCCAACGACAACGTGTCCGTTCCCCGACTTCCGGCCTGCTTGGCCTTGTACATCCAATGAGCGGCCACGCCAAACTCTGACCGCTGATGCATTTCCGGCGTGCGAATTTGGATCTCTACGGGCCGGCCACCCGGACCCATGACCGTCGTATGCAACGACTGGTAGAGATTGAATTTGGGTGTTGCGATGTAGTCCTTGAATCGACCCGGGAGCGGATTCCACCTGCTGTGGATCGCACCAAGAATTCCGTAACAGTCTCTGACGGAAGGCACGATGACGCGGATGCCCACGAGGTCGTAGATCTCATCAAACGCACGACCGCGCAGGACCATCTTCTGGTAAATCGAGTAGAACTGTTTTGGTCGGCCCTGAACCTCGCCGCGGATCTTGCTCACGCGCAGATCGTCGCGCACCGCGGCAATGACGTCGGCCACGAACTCTTCGCTTTCCGGCGTCCGTTGCTGCACGAGGTTAGCAATCTCAGAATAAATCTTGGGGTGGAGCACGGCAAAGGACAGGTCTTCGAGTTCCCACTTCATGCTGGAAATACCCAAACGATGAGCCAGCGGGGCAAAGATGTCGAGCGTCTCCCGCGCCTTGCGCGCGGCACTCTCCGGAGCGACAAAACCCCACGTCCGCGCGTTGTGAAGCCTGTCAGCGAGCTTGATGACGAGAACACGTATGTCGCGCGACATCGCGACGATCATCTTGCGAACCGTCTCTGCCTGAGCGGATTCCCCATACGTCACACGGTCGAGCTTGGTCACGCCATCGACAAGCATGGCCACTTCGGCGCCAAAGTCGGTTTCCACTTGGGCGAGCGTGTAGTCGGTATCTTCCACGGTGTCGTGCAGAATTGCGGCAATCAGTGTCTTAGCGCCAATGCCCAACTCCGCCAGAATCTGCGCCACCGCCACGGGATGGGTAATGTACGGCTCGCCGCTCTTCCGGGTCTGACCCTCGTGTGCCCGGCGCGCGACCTCGTAGGCACGTTCCAAGCTGGCCACATCAGCCTTGGGATGCTGGGCGCGAACGGTGCGAACCAGCAGCTCAAAGCCATCCGTGCCTGTTGCCCGCCAAAAGATTCTGGGCACAAGGCGGCGCAGGGCATTAGTGGTTGCCGGAACTTCCGTCATTGCGCCTCCCGATGTCTCTATTATCGGGGTTAACTCAGCGGCGGTTAGGCGTCGGCGCGCTCACGCGCCTTTTCCTGAAGTTCGCGCAGACGCGTGTCGTTCTTCTTGATGGCAGGTTCTCGCATGCGCATTCCGGCGTACAGCGGCGCTGCCAAGAAGATTGTGGAGTACGTACCCACAACAATTCCGACGAGAAGGGCCAACGAAATGTCGCGGAGGGTTCCCGCGCCCAAGACAAAAGCACCGATGAACAGGATGGCCGCCACGGGAAGCGCGGCAACAACGGCCGTGTTGAGCGAGCGAACCAACGTTTGGTTGATACCGAGATTGACCTGCTGGCCAAAGGTCAGAGATGCGTCACGGGTTTGGCCCGTGGTGTTCTCACGAATCTTGTCGAACACCACAACGGTGTCATACAGGGAGTAGCCCAGGATTGTGAGGAGACCGATCACGGCACCGGGAGTGACCTCAAATCCCGTGATGCCATAAATACCGGCAGTGATAATCACGTCGTGAATCAGCGCAATGATCGCCACGAGGGACATCTTCCACGTGCGGAAGTACAGAGCAAGGACAATTCCGGCCAAGACCAAAAAGACAATCAACGCGCGAAGAGCCTGCGTCGTGATGTCGGCTCCCCAGGTGGCACCAATGAACGATGACGTCACACTGGCTTCAGGTACACCGAAGCCAGTCGCCAAAGCCGCCGAAACGGCGTTGGTCTGCTCATTCGTCATCTGCTCGGTCTGCACACGAATCGAATTCGTGCCGACGATAGAAATCTTGGGTGCAAGTTGGGGGTCAACCCCTGCCACGGCATCGCTGGCGATTTTCTGGTTGGTGTCAGCAACATTGGACACCGTGAACTCACTACCACCGGTGAACTCGATACCGAGATTGAAGGCCTTGTCTACCTGAAAACCGCCCCGTGCCAAGGGACCGAGGATGCTCACGAGGACAAGAACAATAGAAACGAGATACCACCAGCGACGGCGGTCAACGAAGCCGAAAGAACGCGCTCCCGTATAGAGATCGTTACCGAACTGACCCTTGGTCGCCATTAGCTCTCACCCCGATCTGCTGCGTCCAGCGCAGCCTTGCGCTCGGCAATCGTTTGGCGTCGAGCCGCTTCACGGCTCGCCGACTTCAGTTTGGTCTCTTTCACTCCTGCGGATTTTGTCACTTGGAATCGGCCGCGACCCTGGTAGACGGCATTCAGCGACATGTGACCCAGACCACTGAGGGGGTGACCGCTCGCGAAGAAGCGCGAGCGAGCGAGGAGTTGAAGCATCGGGTGAGTGAAGAGAGCCACCACGACAAGGTCAACGATTGTCGTGAGTCCCAGTGTGAGGGCGAAACCACGAACGTTTCCGATAGCCAAGATAAAGAGCACGAGGGCGGCGAGGAAGTTGACCGAGTCACTGACGATGATGGTCCGGATGGCACGGCGCCAACCCGAATCGACAGCGGACTCGAGCCCGCGTCCTTCACGAAGTTCGTCTCGGATGCGCTCGAAGTAAACAATGAACGAATCGGCCGTAATTCCAATGGCCACAATCAAACCGGCCACACCGGAAAGCGACAGACGGAAACCTTCTTGAGCCGAAAGAATCGTGACCGTGAAGTAGGTGATGACCGCAGCCACGACAAGAGAAAGAATCGTGACGAAACCCAGCGCTCGATACTGGATGAGCGAATAGATGATGACCAAAGCCAGTCCGATGGCCCCGGCCAGAAGACCACTCAGGAGCTGGGTTGCTCCCAGCGTGGCCGAAATGGTGTCGGAACTCTGGACTTGGAACCCGATGGGCAACGCGCCGTATTTGAGCTGATCTGCAAGCGTCTTTGCCGAGGTCTGTGTGAAGCCACCCGAAATCTGGGGCTTACCGTTCGTGATTGCCGACTGAGTGCTCGGTGCCGAGATCACGAGGCCATCAAGCACGATGGCGAACTGGTTCTGGGCTCCCGTGAGGCCGACGAGGCGCGTGGTCGTGTCGGCGAACTTCTTAGTGCCGTCGGCGTTGAAGACAATGTCCACGGCCCACTGACCAGTCGAGGCACCGGTCTGTGTGGTGATGATGCCGGCGGAAGCGTCGCTGATGTCGCTACCGTCAACCTCAACCGGACCGAGCAGGTACTTCACCGTGTTACTGGGATCACAGGTGATCAGGGGAAGGTCTACCGGAGCGGTGCTGGCCGACTGAACATCCTCCGAGGCGCACGAGAAGGCCTGATACTGCGCGGCCAATGCGGGCGTCACCCAGTTCAGGTCCGACCCGTTTGAGGGCTGAACAAGAGGCGTGCTGGGCAGGTTGGGGTCAATATTCGCCGGATCCGCCGTACTCGTGGTTCCGTCGGCGTTGGCAACCTCGTTCGTGGGACCGGAGGTCGCGAGAACCGGACGGAAGTCCAGCTTGGCCGACGCCTCAATGCGCGACACCGTCTCCTTGTCAGGAGTGCCCGGAATCGAGACAACCACGTTGCTCGAACCCTGAGTGTTGATCTCTGCCTCGGAGACGCCCGACGCATCGACGCGCTGACGGATAATAGCCACAGCCTGCTTGAGCTGTTCGTCGGTTACCGTCGCGTCATTAACCTTGGGCGTCAGCACGATCTGCGTGCCACCCTGCAGGTCGAGAGCCAACTTGGGTGTCCACGTGCCACTACCAAAGAGCACGCCGGCACCCGTGCCGACCACGAGGACGACGATGATGACGGCAAGCCAAATGAGGTTGCGCACAGCTTGGCGAACTTGAGTACTTCGAGCCACGGAGAAAAGGTTCGCTTTCGGTATCAGCGGAAGAGGAAGATGCGGCTAAAGCCTACTTGCTAGAACCTGACGCCGGCTTACGCGCGGGCTTGGTCGCCGGCTTCTGAACGCGCTCACCAAACTGAGGGTCAACGTCGGTCTTGGCGGACTTCGCAGCAACCTGGCCAGCGGCCTTGGGTGCCGATGCGCTCTTGGCGGCAGCCGCGGGAGCCTCAACAACGCGTGCGATGACCTGACGGTGCACGGTCAGCGTGTTTCCGGGAGACGTCTCGAGAACAACCTTGTTGTCGACGTCATCGATTTTCTTGATGTGTGCATAAACACCAAAGTTGGTCATGACCTCAGCGCCAACCTTGACCTTGTCTTGCATCTCGGCTGCATCGCGACGACGCTTGCGGCTGTTACGAACCATGAAAATGATGAGCACAACGAGAACGGCGCCCATGAGGAGAAGTGTTGGGTCAAACTTGGTGAAGTCCACGAGAATCCAATCGAAGATAAAGCCCACTGTGGGCGCTCAATGAGTATATGGCGCGAATGCTGTGTATTTAGTCGAAGAGCGTGCCGCGTTCGGGCGGAGTTCGACCGAGTTGCTCCCTGGTGGCCCGCGTCGCGACGCGGCCACGCTGCGTTCGTGCCATCAAGCCCTCCCGAATGAGAAACGGCTCGACAACGGATTCAACCGTCTCGGTTTCTTCGCCTACTGAAACGGCCAACGAACTCAGCCCCACAGGTCCACCCTC
>CAIVOR010000108.1 GCA_903907615.1 uncultured Microbacteriaceae bacterium
CGCACTCGATGGAGAAGCCAAGGAAACCTTCAACGGCAAGATGGGCCTCGCACGCGCGGTCTACCCCTACGTTGAAGACCACAACTTCTACATCGAGCACTGGACCATGGGCGTCTTCTGGCGCAAGGTTCGTCAGCTCGGCCAGTTGCTGGCAGACGAGGGCTTCTGGGGCAACGCCACAGACATCCTTTACCTGTCGCGCGACGAAGTTCGCCCGGTTCTGTTTGACTACGCCAACGGATGGGCTGTCGGCACGCCGGCAATCGGCCCCTCGTACTGGCCCAAGGAGATCGAGCGCCGCACCAAGATCATCGCGGCACTCGAGACGCAGCGCCCCGCGCCCGCGTTCAACGAGCCTCCGGCAGAGATCAACGAGCCCTTCACCGTCATGCTCTGGGGAATCACCACAGAGCAGGTTCAGCAGTGGCTGGGCTCCGACGACTCGGGCAAGGGTGGACTCAAGGGTATGGCCGCCTCGGGCGGTGTTGTCGAGGGTATTGCCCGCGTCATCACCAGCCCCGACCAGCTGGGCGAACTGAAGCAGGGCGAGATTCTCGTCGCTCCGGTGACCAACCCCAGCTGGGGCCCCGTGTTCGGAAAGATCAGCGCAACCGTTACCGACATCGGCGGCATGATGAGCCACGCGGCCATCGTGTGCCGTGAGTACGGTCTGCCCGCTGTGACCGGAACCGGTAAGGCCTCGACCACGATCAAGACGGGCATGAAGCTCCGTGTTGACGGTAACCAGGGCACGGTCGAGATCCTCAAGTAGGACCTCACCGCTAAACAGATGAAAAACGTATCCCGCTCCCCGATCAATCTGCTCGGACGCAAAGTAAGCCACCTGATTCCGGCTTTCGACGATGTTCCCGGCATCATTTCGATGGGGGAGCGGGATACGCTCATCTGGCAGCTCGCTCAGCCCTATCTTCGGACGCGTGACAATGACGCGCACACGCTCTACTCCTATGGCATCGCCCGGCAATTGCTGCGGCGCCTTCCCGAAGCCCACGAGCACATCGTGCTTCCGGCAATTATTTTGCACGACACCGGGTGGTCGACCGTCGATGAGTCTGATGCCATTCAGGCGATCGCGCCCGACCGTGACGGTTCGTACAGCTGGGCCGTTTTCCAGCACGAAAAAGAGGGCGCGCGCATTGCTCGCGAGATCCTCACCGAGGCCGGAATTCCCGCGACCGACATCGACGAAATCTGCGAGATCATCGACGGCCACGACACGCGGCTGACCGCGTTGAGCCTCAACGACAAACTCGTCAAAGACTCCGACAAGGTGTGGCGCGTTTCGCCGCACGGCATCGATGTGGCTATGCCGCGCTTTGGCCTTGACCGCGAAGAGTCAGTGCGCATCAACGGTTACCGCGCCTACGACGACCTGTTCACCGATGAGGCCAAGAGCATGTCACTGGCACTGATGGCCGTGGAGTGCATGGACCTCAGCCCTCAGATGTACAAACTTCGCTCGATTGGACGACTCAATGGTTGACACTTCGCAATTTGCCGGCAAGACCGTGATCGTCACGGGTGCCGCCGGTGGTCTGGGTCGCGCCTTTGCCGAGGGCTTTGCTGCCCGCGGTGCCAACATCGTTATAGCCGACATGAACGAGGCCGGCTCGGCTGAGACCGTGGCCCTCGTGGATAAAGCCGGCGCGAAGGCGATTGCCGTCACCACCAACGTGACCCAGAAGGCGTCGACCGACGCACTCATGGATGCCGCCCTCGCCGCGTTCGGCTCAATCGACGTGGTCATCAACAACGCCGCCATGTACGCCACCATTAAGCGCGCACCCTTCTACGAGCTCGACCCCGACGAGTGGGACCGTGTCATGGCCGTCAACGTCAAGGGCGCCTGGCTCGTCTCTGCATCCGCCTTCCCCAAGATGACGCAGGCCACGGGCCGCATCATCAACATCGCCTCGGCCACGGTGTTCTCGGGTTCGCCCATGTGGATGCACTACGTGGCGTCCAAGGGCGCCGTGATCGGCATGACCCGCGTGATGGCACGCGAGGTGGGCAAGACCGGTGTGACGGTCAATGCGATCGCCCCCGGATTTACCCTCACCGAGGCGAGCTTGAGCCTCATGGAAGATGCCGACACCTACGGCGTTTCGAGCCGCGCCATCCCCCGCGCCAGCCAGCCGGATGACATGGTGGGAACGGCACTGTTTTTGGCGTCTGCGGACGCCGGATATATCACCGGCCAGACCATCGTCGTCGATGGCGGCAAGCAGTTCATTTAATCCCTTCGATTCACTGTTAGAAATCACGAAAGAGAAATCCCCATGCCCAAAGTGACCTACATTCAGCCCGACGGTGTCGAGACCACACTGGACGCCCGCGACGGCGACTCCGTGATGGAGACGGCCGTGAAGAACGGCGTGCGCGGCATCGTTGCCGAGTGCGGCGGAGCCTGCGCCTGTGCCACCTGCCACGTCTTCGTGGATGACGCCTTTGCTGCCAAGGTGGGCGAACCTGGACCCCTCGAGGACGACATGCTCGACGGTGCCGCCTCGGACCGCCAGGCCACCAGCCGCCTCTCGTGCCAGATCAAAATGAACGATGACCTCGACGGCCTCATCGTTCGCATCGCCCCCGAACAGGTCTAGACCATGACCGACGTCCTGATTGTGGGTGCCGGCCAAGCGGGCATGCAGATCGCCGTTTCGTTGCGCGACAACGGCTTTGAGGGACGCATCGAACTCGTGGGCGAAGAGCCGCACGGCCCCTACCAGCGCCCTCCGCTCTCCAAGGCTTTTCTGCACGGCGCCGCTGACATTGAGTCGCTCGAACTGCGGTCGCCGTCGTTCTACGTCGACAACAAGATTGTGGTCGTGCCTGACGAGAAGGTGCTGAAGGTTGATCTCTCGGGTGAGCGTGGTCTTGCCACGACCGACACGGGTCGCGAGATTCACTTTGACAAGATGGCGCTGGCCACGGGCTCCACGCCGCGTCGCCTGCCCACCGAGGGCGCCGAACTCGACGGCGTGCTCTATCTGCGCGGCATCGCCGACGCTGTTGAGCTCAAGAAGCGCTGGGATGCGGCCGCGAACGTTGTGGTGATTGGCGGCGGATTCATCGGTCTTGAGGTGGCGGCCGGCGCGCGCATGGACGGCAAGCAGGTCACCGTGCTCGAGGCGATGGATCGCTTGATTGCCCGCGCGGTGAGCCCCGAGACGAGCGAGTTCTATCGCGCCGCTCACGAGCGCCGTGGAACGAGCGTGCGCCTGAACGCGAAGATCACTCGTCTGGTCGGCGAGGGTGGCGCCGTCACGGGTGTCGAACTCGAGGGTGGCGAGGTCATTCCCGCCGACATCGTGATGGTGGGCATCGGTGTGATTGCGCGCGGCGAGCTGGCCGATCAGCTGGGTCTTGAGACCGTGAACGGTGCCATCGTGGTGAACGAGTTTGCCGAGACGAGCGACCCGCGCGTGGTTGCCGCCGGTGATGCCGTGCTGTTGCCCCACCCGCTCGGTGGCGACGCGCAGGTGCGCCTCGAGTCGGTGCAGAACGCCGTTGACCAAGCCAAGACGGCCGCCAAGACGCTGGCCGGAGTGCGCGAGCCCTACCGTGCCGTGCCGTGGTTCTGGTCTGACCAGGCCGACCTCAAATTGCAGATTGCCGGACTCTCCACGGGTTACGACCAGACCGTCGTGCGCGGCACCCCCGATGACGAGTCGTTCTCGGTGCTCTATTACCGCGCCGGCCGACTCATCGCCATCGACTCGGTCAACGCGGTGAGCGACTACATGGCCGTGCGCAAGGCGCTGGGTTCGGGCTCCACGATTCCCGCCGAGCAGGCAACGAACCTCGAAACGCCCCTCAAGACACTGGTGGTCGAGTAATGGCACTGCCCACCTATGCACACACGTTTGCCGACACCCCCACGCTGGGAAGCGGCGCAACCCCCACGGGCACGTACTCCAACTTGGATCATGTGTGGAAGGCGGCCGAGCCGTTCCTGCGCACGCGCATGAACGACGTGCACCTGCCCATGACGGTCATGTACGCCGAGTTCATCCTCGACCAGGAGTCCGACGCCGATCCGGAGGTCACGCGCGTTTCCGCCCTGCTGCACGATGTGGGCTGGTCACGAGTCGACGGCGACAAGATCCTCACCGAGGGCTTTCGCAGCGACAATTTCTTGACCAGCGACATCCGCGTGCAGCACGAAAAGTTTGGCTGCGACATCGCCCGAGAGATTCTGCCCGGTTGCGGATACGACGAAGCCTTCATCACGCGCGTCACCGACATCATCGATGGGCACGACACCCGCAAGGAGCACCACAGTCTCGAAGACGCCATCATGCGCGACTCGGATCGCCTGTGGCGCTTTCACCCCACCGGACTCGGCTTCTCAGCCGAATGGTTTGCCAAGTCGCCCCAGTGGGTGCTCGGTGACCTCACCGGTCGCGTGATGGGCGAGATGATCACCCCCACGGGTCGCGCCATGGCCGAAGCCGAACTCAACGCCTCGATGCGCATTCTGCGCCTCGACATCCTCTAGAAAGCAGCGCGCATGACCACGCTCGAGATGTACACCGACGACCTGTTTATTGGCGGCGACTGGGTGAAGTCCGGATCCGGCACGTTCATCGACGTAACCGATCCCGCGACCGAAGAGATGTGGGCCCGCGTACCCGCAGCCGACGCCAACGACATCGACAAGGCCGTGCAGAGTGCGCACCGCGCCTTTCACGGCAAAGGCTGGCGCGACATTGGCGCCCACGCTCGGGCCGAGTACATGCGCAAACTGGCCGACGAGTTTGAGGCGCGCAGCGAGAAGCTCGCCAACATCATCACGAGCGAGAACGGTTCTCCGGTTTTTGAGACGCGACAAGCGGGTGGCCACGGTGCCGGCCTGCTGCGCTACTTCGCTTCGCTGGCCGATTACGTGGAGCTGGTGGACAAGCGCGCCTACCCCGATCGTCCCGGACACTACACGCAGGTGCAGCGTCACCCGCGCGGCGTCTGCGCCCTGATTGCCCCGTGGAACTATCCCGTGGCTCTTGTCATGATCAAGCTGGCTCCCGCGCTGATTGCCGGATGCACCGTGGTCATCAAGCCCGCGTCCGAGACGCCGCTCGACCTGCGCGTGTTGATGGAAGCGGCTCAGGCTGCAGGCATCCCCGACGGTGTCATCAACCTCGTCACCTGCACTCGCCACGAGGTGGGTCACCTCGTCGAGCACCCACTCGTGTCGAAAGTCGCCTTCACCGGCTCCACCGAGGTGGGGCGTCTGCTCGCCGAACAGTGCGGTCGGCTGCTGCGCCCGGTCACGCTCGAGCTCGGCGGTAAGTCGGCCAGCATCATCCTTGAGGACGCCGACCTCTCTGTGGTGGGCCCCATGATCAACCGCACGTGCCTGCGCAACACAGGGCAGACCTGTTACAACTCGACCCGAATTCTGGCGCCGCGCTCACGCTACGACGAGATCGTGGAGATGGTGGCCAGCACTGTTGCGGCCACACCCCAAGGCGACCCGTTCGACGAGAAGACGGTCTACGGCCCGTCGGCGTCGGCCAAGCAGTTCAAGACCGTCACCGACTACATCCAGATTGGTCAGGACGAGGGCGCGAAGGTGGCCACCGGTGGATCGGGCCGTCCTGATGGCCTCGACCGCGGTTACTTTGCCAAGCCCACCGTCTTTGCGGGCGTGAACAACAAGATGCGCGTGGCTCAGGAGGAAATCTTTGGGCCGGTGCTCGTGGTGATCCCGTTCGAGAACGAAGACGATGCTGTGAGCATCGCCAACGACTCGCCCTACGGTCTCGGCGGCACCATCTTTACCTCAGACCCCGACCACGGTGCCGAGGTTGCGTCGCGTGTGGAGACCGGCAGCATGGGCATCAACTTCTACGGATCCAACCTGGCTGCACCCTTTGGCGGTTGGAAGGATTCCGGCATCGGCATGGAATACGGCCCCGAGGGCGTCTCTGCTTACACGCGACTGCAGTCGGTGCACCGTCAGGGCGAAATTTAGCCC
>CAIVOR010000109.1 GCA_903907615.1 uncultured Microbacteriaceae bacterium
GGACTGCACTTGGGTTCCTTCGGATTGCTTGAAGCACACCCTCGTTTTCGTGAAGCCAAGTTGGGCATCATCGTGTCATCCGTGCGAACCAAGCGCGAACTGTGGAGCGGCGTGGAATTGTGCGAGGTGTCGACATCGCCCTTGGGCCAATAGCGGCTCTTCGGCTCGAAGAACATGACCGGGTCGTTGCTCGCGATGGCCTCTTGAATCATCCAATAGGCGTCGTGTGGCGTGCTCGGGCTGACCACGCGCAGTCCCGGCGTGTGCGCAAAGTACGCTTCGTTGCTCTCCTGGTGGTGCTCGACGGCACCAATGTGGCCGCCGTACGGTACGCGGATGACCACGGGAAACGACATGTTTCCCTCGTGACGGTTCGTGATCTTGGCCAGCTGGCTGGTGATCTGATCGAAAGCCGGGTAAATGAAGCCGTCGAACTGAATCTCACAGACGGGGCGATACCCGCGCATGGCTAGGCCGATTGCGGATCCCACGATGCCGGACTCGGCGAGGGGGGAGTCAATCACGCGGTCGCCACCAAATTGGTCCTTGAGGCCTTCGGTGACGCGGAAGACGCCACCGAGCGTACCGATGTCTTCACCGATCAGGAGCACCTTGGGGTCCTCGGCGAGCGCACGACGCAGGCCCTCATTGATGGCCTTGCCCATTCCCATGTTTTCGATGGTCATGAGGCGTCACCACCCTCGCTGCCGGCGCTGGCAGTATCATCGAGTGCCTCAGTGGCCGGGGCATCTGTGGCCTCGGCCTCATCAACGGGGAACGACGCTTCGTACTTTTCGAGCCACGCCGCCTGTTCTTCCATCAGCGGATGCGGGTCGGAGTACACGTGGGCAAACATTGAGCGGGGATCCGGGTTTTCGATGGCCACGATGCGGCGACGAATGTCGGACGCAAAATCGGCACCCTCCTGGGCTACCTCCTCGAAGAACGACTGTTCCACGCCCTTGTCGCGCAGGTACGCCTCGAGGCGAACAATGGGGTCGCGCGCAACCCAGGCCTCGACCTCGCTGTCCTCGCGATACTTGGTGGGGTCGTCGCTCGACGTGTGAGCGCCGATGCGGTACGTGTGTGCCTCGACCATTGCCGGTCCCTTGCCCTGGCGCGCATCGTCCATCAGCTTGGCCGTCACGGCGTAGCTGGCAAAGACATCGTTGCCGTCGATTTGCACACCGGGCATGCCGTAACCGTCAGCGCGGCGGTAGAGGGGAACGCGCGCCTGCACACTCACCGGAACCGAAATGGCCCAGTGGTTGTTTTGCACAAAGAAAACCTGAGGCGTCTGCTGGCTGGCCGCAAAAACCATGGCCTCGTGAACATCGCCCTGGCTCGTGGCACCATCGCCGAAATAGACGATGACGGCCTGATCCGTCTCGTAGTTTCCGGTGGCGTACGCGCCGTCAAACTTGACGCCCATGGCGTACCCGGTGGCGTGCAGCGACTGAGAGCCGATGACGAGCGTGTAAATGTGAAAATTGCGGAAGCGAGGATCGTTCGGGTTCCATCCACCGTGCGTGAGGCCACGAACCAGACGGATGATGTCGAAGACGTCGACACCGCGAATCATGGCTACGGCGTGTTCGCGATAGGCCGGAAAAACATGGTCCTGGGGGCGAACGGCATGAGCGGAGCCCACCTGAGCGCCCTCCTGACCGTGGCTCGGAATCCACAGTGCGAGCTGGCCCTGGCGTTGGAGGTTGGTGGCCTCGGTGTCGAACCGACGAATGACCGCCATGTCGCGATAAAAGCGCTTGATGTTGTCGTCGGTCAGCTGTTCAAAGTAGGGCAGAAACTCCTCGGCGCGCTCCGATGGGACCAGGCTGCCATCCGGTGCAAGCAGCTGGACCATGGGGTCATGAGTCGAGTGAGCCATCACCTAAACCTACCCGGAATCGAGCCATTTCGTCGCGGTGTGGTGCCATGATGGTCACATGCGTAGGTTCCTTCTCTCAACCGTCATTAACGCCATCGCGCTCTGGGTCACCACGGCTGTGGGCATCGGCGTCACGCTCATCGCCAACGGCCAGCCCCTCACCGCTGGGGGCGGAAATCTGTGGGGATTTGTGGCAACGCTCGTCGTCACGGCGGCGGTATTCGGTCTCGTCAACGGGACCATTGGGACCGTAGTGCGCATCATCGCGTTCCCGCTCTTCATTCTGACCTTGGGCTTCCTGGCACTCGTGGTTAACGGGCTTCTCCTGCTCTTCGTCTCGTGGCTCAGCTCGCTCGTGGGATTTGGCCTTCAGGTCGACGGTTTCTGGGCGGGTTTCTGGGGCGCCATCATCCTCGGAATCATCTCGTGGTTGTTGGGTCTGTTACTCCGCCCCAACCGCGCTTAGTTTTTTCGGAGCCGATCAACGCGCCAGTCTGTGGCCTCACACGGGCCTGCCTCGGCTGAAAACATCTGGTTGTGAGCACTCATTGCCGTCGGGGTTGTTGACGCATCGAACTCCCGGGCCAATTCACGATAAGCCCCGAGATGGTGCCCGGCGAGCGCATCGCCAGGCGTTGCCGGCGATGTTCGCGTCGCGGTGACATCGGCACGAGTGTGTGAGTCTGCGCCGCCGAGCGCGGTGATGGGGTCGTTCCTGTTTTCGAACGCTACGACATGAACGTTTGCGGGCACCCCCTCGGGCGACTGTGGTGAACCCACGAGAACCACGTCTCGAACACTCAGGGAGGGATCGGCCGCAATTCGCTGGGCCAAGAGTCCGCCCTGCGAGTGCCCCACGATCACGATGCGATCGGAACCAGACACTCCCGCCGCGTTCATCGCTTGTCGCACTCCCCGTTCACTGTCCGATGTCTGCCCGCCCATGGCGAGAACGTTTGACGTCATGTCCCACGGCTCACGGCCGCCAAACACATTGCCGGTCACCGTTCCGCCGATGTAAACAACGGTGGCCGACGGTGTCTTCTCGATGCGCACCTGCGCGTGGTCGGGAGCAACGCGGGGAATTCGAGCCACGACATCGTCAAACGACGTTGGCGCGCGACACGAATGCTGGGCTGTGGGTCGCACGCTCAATGGCGAACCGGAAATTCCTCCGGCGCGAAGGACCGCGGCCGTGGGAGCGACCAGACCGGCAGCCAACGGCGATACGCCGGTCATACTGCGTCGAAATGCTGACACGTGGGTGCTGGTGGGGGACACGAAGGCGGCAATTCCGGCGACAATCGCGGCCGCCCAGCCGGCACCGCCGGCCCACCACGACTCGTGGGACTCATACGTTCTTGCCGCGCGGTGCGCGCGTGCGGCATCGCCATGCAGTTGCTCGGCTGCCGCCGCACAGCGCTGAGTAGCCGTCGAGAGGACGGCACGATGCGCCGACATCGAGTTACCCGCGCTTGTTCGCGCACGAATGACCCAGGCATCGATGTCGGTTGCCAGTTCGTCAAGTCGTCGTGCAAACTCGGCAACCGCGTCGGTGCTGATGGCCAGATTGCCCACGGGCTCAGTGTCGTTGGTCATCCGCCGGCCGCGCGCAGGGCCGCCTCTCGGTGTCGAAGGATGAGTTGGCTGCAGTCGTCAAGGGTGCGAGTTGATTCGGTAAGTCGCTGGGCGACCACCACTTGCGACGGTGCGAGCCAGGCGGGGTTCTCGCCGGCTAACGCGGCGGCCCGGCGGGCCAGTTCGCCCAGGGCCTCGCCGAGGTGAGCCAGCTCGCCAAGTTCGCGAAGCACGGCCGTGCGGTGAAGCTGGGCGAGAAGATTGTCGCCAACCAGGTCACGCCACGACGGAAGGAGCATTTCGGGCGATCCGGAGGAGAACACGCAGAAATTATGCGCCTCGGAAAGTGAACCGATTCCCGTGTATCGACCGCCTGTTCACAACCCGGGGAGCAACCCGGTCGTGGGAGAATGGAAGCATGACGTTGCCTCCTCAGGTTCTCAGCCCGCTCGATGGCCGCTACCGCGAGGCTGCGAGCCCGTTGGGAGAATACCTGTCAGAGGCCGGCCTCAACCGAGCACGCACGCACGTCGAGGTGGAATGGATCATCTTCCTCGCCGAACACAAACTCTTTGGTGCCGCCCCCCTGAGTGAGGCTCAGAAATCGACACTGCGTGGACACGTAATGAACTTCGGCCAGTCCGAAATTGATCAGCTGGCCGAACTCGAAGCGGTCACCCGCCACGACGTGAAGGCTGTGGAATACCTGGTTCGTTCGTGGATGGAGGCGGATGGCCTGGCTCACCTGGCCGAGCTCACCCACATCACCTGCACGAGTGAGGACATCAACAACCTGTCGTACGCCCTCACGGTGCGGGACGCGGTTCGGTCAGTCTGGACTCCCGCCCTCGAGCGCGCCACCGAGGGATTCCGCTCTCTCGCCACGGAACATGCCGAGACTCCCCTGCTCTCGCGCACGCACGGACAACCCGCCACTCCGTCCACGCTGGGTAAGGAAATGGCCGTCTTCGTCTACCGTCTCGACCGGGTTCGGCAACAAATCGCCGAGACCGAGTACCTGGGCAAGTTCAGTGGCGCCACGGGCAACTTTGCGGCACACCGAGTTGCCGATCCGTCCGCCGACTGGCCGGAGATCAGTCGCGCCTTCGTCGAATCGTTGGGGCTCAGCTGGAACCCGCTGACCACGCAGATCGAATCACACGACTGGCAAGCCGAGCTGTATGCCCGCGTTGCCCACGCCAATCGCATCCTGCACAATGCGGCCACCGATATCTGGACCTACATCTCGATGGGTTACTTCCGTCAAATCCCCCAGGCTGGTGCCACCGGTTCGTCCACCATGCCGCACAAGATCAACCCCATCCGCTTCGAAAACGCCGAGGCTAACTTCGAGGTGTCGTGCGCTCTGCTCGATTCCCTCGCTGCCACTCTCGTGACGAGCCGCATGCAGCGCGATCTGACCGACTCGACGACGCAGCGAAACATCGGCGTGGCGCTGGGGCACTCGCTCCTGGCGCTCGAGAACATCACCCGCGGCCTCACGGAGCTCGATGTCGCGGAGGACGCTTTGGCCGCTGACCTCAACGCCAACTGGGAGGTCTTGGGTGAGGCCATTCAAACGGTCATTCGCGCGGAGGTTGTGGCCGGCCGGTCATCCATCAGCGACCCTTACGCCCTGCTCAAAGAACTTACGCGCGGCAAGCGCGTGACCGCAGAGGCCCTGGCGGAATTCGTCTCAGGCCTAGAGATTTCTGACGAGGCCAAGGCCCGCCTGTCGGCGCTCACTCCCGCGACCTACGTGGGCGACTCGGCGGCACTCGTTCGCTTTATGAACGCCGACCCGAGCTAACTACTTCTTTTTCGTCGCCCCGGGAGCCTTCGTCTTCGGAGTCGCGTCAAGCTCCTCGATGTCGGCCAGTTCGTCCTTGCGCGGCTTAATCATCAACACCACGGTGGCCGAAATCACGAGCATCGCGATAAAGCCGACACCGAGCCAGACAGCGGAAACGGTGAGGTCGCGGGTCGACATCAACACGACAAGGCCGATGAAAATGCCGACGATGAGGGCAACGCCAACGAGCTCAAAGGGGCGCATGCGATCCCGGCGTGATGTTGTCATTTTTTCTCCTCGGTTTGAGCGGTGCGTCGCGAGCTAGAACGGATGCTCACACCAGCGATAGCGGTAAAAACGCCGAACACGGCAAAGAAGGCGCCGAGTAGCCCCACGGCATAAACATCGTTGAGCGGGAGGGCCGCTTCGACGATGGCGAGAAGGCCGGCGAGGCCCGTGATGACCAAAAATTCGCGGGCGACACTGCGATCGGTGATGAACCATCCGGCAAGTCCCGACGTGAGGGCCACCACGGCGGCCCAGATGCTCACGCACAGCGTGAGCGAGAAGCGTTCGCCACCGAGGAACGCGGCGGCAACTCCCCCGGCAACAATGCTCGACACCGCTTGAACTCCCATCGCGGCGCGGGCACGAGGCCACGCCGCGACGCTTACAGCCGACATCAACTGGCCGCCGGCCATGAGGAATGCCACGCCCGCAAAGACCACGAGGCCAACGAGGGGCGAATGGTCGGAAGAGAACGTGATGACGGCGGCGCCCACGAGGGCCGGGATTGCCTGAAGTATCAGGCCGAAGCCGAGGAGAGGGGCGAGAGGTGTGTCGTCAGTCATAAGTGAACCGCAGGGTTGGGTCCAGTCTACGTGGGGGTACGCACGTGGGCGACACTGCTCCCGTGCCCTGACCAGGCGCGCTGACCCTGCGCGCTGACCCGGCTCCCGAGCCCAGTTCTACTTGGTGGGGTTGGCCACGTCGGCGAAGCGCGACAGGTGACCTTGGAAAGTCACCTCGATGGTGTCGGTGCGACCGTTACGGTGTTTGGCCACGATGAAGTCGGCCATTCCCGCCCGGGGGTGGTCACGCTCCCCCAGTGCCTCGCGGTGCAACAGAATGACGACGTCGGCGTCTTGCTCAAGCGATCCCGACTCACGCAAGTCGCTGAGCGCAGGCTTCTTGTCTGAGCGCTGTTCGGGACCACGGTTGAGCTGAGAAAGGGCCACAACGGGAACCTGCAGTTCTTTGGCTAGAAGTTTCAGCGCACGAGAGAACTCACTCACCTCTTGCTGGCGACTCTCGACCTTCTTTCCCGACGTCATGAGCTGGAGGTAGTCAATCACGATGAGCTTGAGCCCGCCGCGCTGTGCGAGCTTGCGACATTTGGCGCGAATCTCCACCAGCGTCATGTTGGGGCTGTCATCGATAAAGAGCGGAGCGTCGTTGATGCGGCCGCGCGTGCTCGCAATGGCCGTCCAGTCACGATTGTCGACGGTTCCCTTGCGCATGTTTTCGAGCCGCACCGATGCCTCGGCCGATAACAGGCGCATCGCAATCTCGCTGCGGCCCATTTCGAGCGAGAAGAAAATGGTGGGCAGATTGTGCTTGATGGACGCCGAGCGAGCGATGTCGAGGGCGAGCGTTGACTTTCCCAGGGCGGGCCGAGCCGCCACAATGATGAGTTGCCCGGGGTGGAGTCCGTTGGTGAGTTCGTCGAGGTCACGGAATCCCGTGGGGACTCCCGTCATGTTGCCGTCGCGGTGACGCGCCGCTTCAATTTCGTCAATCGCCGTCGTGACGGCCAGGTTGAGCGGAACGTAGTCTTCGGCTTCGGCCATGCCGGTGACGCCGTAAATCTCGGCCTGCGCGTTGTTGACGAGGTCGATGGCATCGCCCTCGCCCGAGTAGCCCATGTGCACAATGCGCGTACCCGCATCGATCAAACGCCGCAGCAGGGCGCGTTCGGCGACAATCGCGGCGTAATAGCCGGCGTTGGCCGCCGTGGGAACAATCGACGTCAGCGTGTGCAGGTAATCGGCCCCGCCCGCCTTCGCTAGTGATCCGGTCTTAGTCAGTTCGTCGGCGACCGTGATCGCATCGGTGGGTTCACCGTGCGAGTACAGCGACAGAATCGCATCGTAAATGGTTTCGTGCTTGGGGTAGTAGAAGTCGTTGCCGCGTACGACGTCGATGACGTCGGCAACCGCGTCGCTGCTGAGCAGCATTCCGCCCAGCGTGCTCTGTTCCGCGAGCATGTCGTGTGGAGCCACCCGCTCGTTGCCGCGTTCGGGGGCCTCTGCGGCGATTCCGAGATGTGCAATGGACACGGATATTCCTTTCGCCTCACAGAGTTGGTGGTACTAGTACAGGCTTACTCCTGACCACGGACAGTGGATCGGAGCGACCCGCGGGGCCACGCCTCTGCACACTCTAGGAACGGGATGTCGTGCCACCAAATGACCCTGTGGATAAGTGTGTGGATGACTCGCCCAAAATCGCCCAAAAGCTGTTCATGAACATGGGGATAACCTGTGCACGGTGAAGATATTTTGACCAGATAAATGTGCTCTGACCTGTGTTTTTACTTTTCCCCAACTGTGGATTGAATCATCCTTCAAGGAATTCTTGAGGCTTGTGGAATTCTTTACTCAAAACATAAAAAAGCGGGACAAAAACCCTAGAGTTTTTGTCCCGCTTGTGTGTGAGAGAGCTACTTGGCCGCAACCACCTGAAGGGTGATGGTAGCCACGAGCTCGTCACGAAGTCGAACGGTTGCTTCGTGGTTGCCGGTGTACTTGATGGGCACAAGGATTTCAATCTTGCGCTTGTCAATATCACCGATACCGGCCTCTGCGACCGCCTGAGCGATGTGATCGGTCTTGACCGATCCGAAGAGGCGACCATCGCGTCCCACCTTGACGGCGAGCTTGATGACGGCGTTCTCGAGCTTGTCCTTGAGCGCCTGCGCTTCTTCGTGTGTGGCAAGTTCACGGGCAACGCGAGCCGAGCGAATCTGCTCAACCTGCTTTTCGCCACCGCGTGACCAGGCAACCGCGAAACCCTGGGGGATCAGATAGTTACGTGCGTAACCGTTCTTCACCTCGACTACGTCGCCGGCCGAACCGAGGCCGGAGACCTCGTTGGTCAGAATGAGTTTTGACATGGTGTCTCCTCCTAGCGTCCGGCGCCAGCGTAAGGCAGCAGAGCCATCTCGCGGGCATTTTTCACGGCGCGAGCGATGAGACGCTGCTCCTGCACGGAAACTCCCGTGATGCGACGCGAGCGGATCTTTCCGCGCTCGGAAATGAACTTGCGCAGTGTGGCGACATCTTTGTAGTCGATCACACCAACGCGAATCGCCTTAGCGGGAGCGAGGGCTTTAGCGCCCTTGCCCCCACGGAGCGGCTTGCGGCGGTCGCCGCTTGACTTTCCAGCCATCTTTTTCTCTTACTTTCTCTTCGTGGAACGCGCCAGGCGCTCCTCAAGGTCTACTAAAACGGGGTTTCGTCTGCGGGCACACCGGGCGTTGCCCAGGGGTCCGCTCCGCCGGATACTGCAGCGGGTGCCGATGCCCACGCATCTTCACCGCCCGTGCGACCCGACGACGCCTGACGCGTCACCGTGGCCTTGGCGTAACGCAACGAAGGGCCAATCTCGTCAACTTCGAGTTCGATAGTCGTTCGCTTTTCGCCCTCTTTTGTTTCATAGGAGCGCTGCTTGAGCCGGCCGGTTGCCATGACGCGCATGCCCTTGGTGAGCGTGCCCGCAACGTTTTCCGCGAACTCGCGCCACACACTGGCGCGCAGGAAGAGCGCTTCACCGTCTTTCCACTCGTTGCTCGCGCGATCGAAATTGCGCGGGGTCGAAGCGATGGTGAAGTTGGCGACCGCCAAACCGTTCTGCGTGTAACGCAGTTCGGGGTCGGCAGTGAGGTTTCCCACAACCGTGATGATGGTCTCGCCGGCCATGGACCTAAGCCTTTGCCTTAGCGGGAGCCGCGGCGGCGCGAGCCGCCTTGGCCTCAACGCGGACTGCTTCTGCGGCGACCATCGCAATGGCCTCCTCAGCGCGCAGCACCTTGGTTCGCATAACCGCTTCCGACAGCTTGAGCTGACGATCCAGCTCAGTGGTCGATGCGGGTGCGGCGGTGAAGTTCACGACGGCATAGATGCCTTCGGCCTTCTTGTTGATTTCGTAGGCCAAGCGACGACGTCCCCAGATGTCAACGTTCTCGACGGTTCCACCGTCGTTCGTGATGACATTCAGGAACTTCTCCAGGCTGGGAGCGACAGTGCGCTCGTCAACCTCGGGGTCGAGGATGACCATGAGTTCATATTGATGCATGACTAACCCGCCTCCTTCGGACTAAACGGCTACAGGATTTCTGCAGCAGGAGGGTTGCACATACGCCACCCGAAGTGGCCACTGACGTGGCTTACGGGTAACTTCGCAATTTTAGCCGGATTCGTTGCTGGCAAGCGAATCGTGCCAGGCCCGCAGGCGGCGGGTGGCCTCGTCTTCGCCCAGTGGTCCCTCGTCGAGTCGCAGGTTGAGAAGGAACGTGTAGGCCTGTCCGACCACCCGACCGGCAGGAATCCCCAAGATCTGCATAATCTGCTCGCCGTTCAAGTCTGGCCGCACCGCATCGATTTCTTCCCGCTCCGCGAGTTCGGCGATGCGACGCTCTAGGTCGTCGTAGGCGTGGGCAAGCCGGTCGGCCTTTCGCGTGTTGCGGGTGGTGACATCGGCTCGCGTCAAAATGTGGAGGCGCTCAAGTTGGTCACCCGCGTCCCGCACATACCGCCGCACCGCTGAATCGCTCCACGCGCCTTCCGAGTATCCAAAGAAGCGGAGGTGGAGCTCGATGAGGCGAGCCACGTGGACGGTGGTCTCTTTGTCGAACCGCAACGCCTTAAGTCGCTTGGTCGCGAGTTTGGCGCCCACCATGTCGTGGTGGTGGAACGTCACCGTTCCGCCCGCCTCGAGACGGCGTGTGTCGGGCTTCCCGATGTCATGGAGCAGCGCGGCCAAGCGAAGCGGTACGTCTGCCGGCGCCCCGGGGTGGCGCTGGTGTTCGAGGTCGATTGTTTGGGCAAGCACCGTGAGGCTGTGCTCGTATACATCTTTGTGGTGGTGGTGTTCATCAACCTCGAGGCGGAGTGCCGACACCTCGGGCATCACGCGTTCGGCGATGCCGGTGCTGACCAGGAGACGGATGCCCTCCACGGGATTATCGGTGGCAAGGAGCTTGACCAGCTCGTCGTTCACGCGTTCGGCCGAGATGCGTTCGATAGCCGGAGCGAGCTCTGCCATGGCCCACTCGGCGTGCTCATCGAGAGAGAACTCGAGCTGGGACACGAAACGCGCCGCCCGCATCATGCGCAGCGGATCATCACCGAACGACTCCTCGGCAGGGGCTGGCGTGGCCAGGCGCCGAGCAACGAGGTCGTCGATACCGCCGTGAGGATCGACCAGCGTCAGTTGGGGAAGCATGACCGCCATGGCGTTGACGGTGAAGTCACGTCGGCGGAGGTCGTCCTCGAGGGAATCGCCAAACTCCACGGACGGCTTGCGCGAGGCGCCGTCATAGGCGTCACTCCGATAGGTCGTAATCTCAACCCGTTCGCCCTTGATCTGGGCGCCCACCGTGCCAAAATCGCGGCCGATATCCCACACGGCCTCGGCGAGTGGCTCAACGAGAGCAAGAATCTCGTCCGGCCGTGCTGGCGTCGTAAAGTCAAGGTCATTGATGCCTCGACCGAGAAAGGCGTCCCGCACGGGACCGCCCACGAGAGCCAATTCATGGTTGGCGGCGTCAAAAGCCTGGGCCAGTGACGCCACGGCGGTCGTTTGGCTGAGGTCTCGAATGACGTTGAGAGCCTCCGCTGCGCTGTGCACATCACAGATTCTACGGGTGCGGTCCCTCGTCGCTCGCGTGCCCTCGCTTAGAATTGCCCTCATGCGAGCGGGTCACTCAGATGCGCGTGGGCGGCGACGCTTCACTTCGCTTTCGGCGAGCGCACTCGTTGCCGGTCTGATTCTGATGGCCTCCGCGCCGCTTGGCGCCATGAGCCCCGGCGAAGCGGCCGTGCTGGACGGACTCTCTCTGACGTCGCAACTGTCGGATCGCGGCATCGTGGGTCCGGGTTCCTCACCCACGCTAACAGTCGACGTGGCCAATGATTCCGGGCTAGATCTCGCCGCAACGTCCGTCTCGGTGGCCGCCGTTGACACTGATGTCACAACGGTTGGCGGGCTCGAGCGCTGGCTGTCCACCTCCACGGCCGCGCGCGGTAGTGGGCTGGGGTCCGGCAACATTTCTGCGCTGTCGGCCGGGCAGCGAACGACCGTGTCGATTCCTCTCGACATCGCGCGGGCCGGCTGGGACGACTCGTGGGGGGCGCGCGCGCTGTTGGTAACCGTCGATGGAGACTCCGGCGCGCTTGCTCGACACCACACCGCGCTTGTCTATGCCAGCGGCATTGCCCCCACGACCACCGCGTTGGCCGTTGTCGTGCCGGTCGTGGCGCCCGACCAGCCCGGACAAACAATCGACGCGACAGCGCTGTCAACTCTCGTCTCCTCGGGCGGGGCCCTCAACACCGTTGCCGGCCAGACCCGCAGTACCTTTGCAACCCTCGCCATCGACCCACGAATCCCCGTGTCGCTCGCGGCCGGCGGGACCGCGGTCGGACGCGCCGTTGAGTGGTGGCAAAACCTCGTGACCGGGCAGCGCGAAGCCTTCTTCACCGCCTATGGTGACGCGGATCTCGCGGGTCAGATTCAAGCCGGAGCCACGCAGTTACTGAAGTCCGGAACGCGGGATGCCAGCGGTGACGTCGAGGTGGCTCTGGCCTCGATCTCCCCGGAGGGAGCAGCGTCGACAATCACCAGGACTCCCTCGGCGAGCGCAACCGCGGCGAACTCCAGCAGCACGCCCGGTCCCGCGTCGAGCGCACCGGCTCCGGTGGTGAACGGCTGGACTCCGTCGACCGTGGGATTGGCCTGGCCGCTCGCTAACTCGGTGGATGCTCCGGCGCTGGGTGCCCTGCCGCGAGACGGCTTCACATCGGTCATGCTGTCGTCGGGCAACGTCGGAGATGGATGGGGGTCAGTCACCTCGGCTCGCGTCGCGGGCTTCCCCGCACTCATCAGTAACGACGGTGTGAGTGAGGCGCTCGGCCGCGCGGCCAGCGCGACCACGGACGAACAGTGGGACGGTGGCATCGCCGATGCTGTTGTCCGGCTGTCCGCGTTTGCCACCGACCCGACCACGCAGCACGCCACCATCGCCACCCTCAGCCGTTCGGGCGATGCTGCCGCCGTGGCAAACCTCAATCGCACGCTCACGGCTCTCCAAGAAATCGCGTGGGTGCGTCCGCAGGGACTGTCGGATATGGCCATTATTCCCGCGGTCGACGCGACACTCGCTGAGCACAGCGAGGCACCCGAGCGGCTTCAGATGATCGCTCAGCTCTTGCAAAAGAATGACGCGGTCAGCGCGTTCGCCACGATTGCCCAAGATCCCGACGTGGTGACCGACCCGTCAGCGCGCTCGATTATGGCCGGCCTTGCCGTCGGTCTCGCCGGCTCCGACAAGTGGCCCGGCCGAGTGGACGAGACCCTTGCCGGCCTGTCTCAGGTGTTGAACAGCGTTCGGGTTTCCACCGACAGTGACATCAACATGATTGGGTCGAGCGCCACGCTGCCCATCGCGGTCGAAAATGGTCTCGCCACACCCGTGACGGTTGTCGTCATCGCCGACCCGCGCAACAACAGTGTTTCGGTTGGCGAACCGGTGACCGTCAAGGTGGAATCCCGCGCGCAGGCCGTGGCTCGCTTCTCTGCTGAAGCCCAGGTCAGCAACGGAACCGTCTTGGTCGACACGTGGCTCACCTCCACCTCGGGAATGCCCGTCGGCGTGGTCCGCGCTCTCACGATCAACGTACACGCCGATTGGGAGACGGTAGGCCTCGTCATTTTCGGTTTGGTCTTTGTCGGGCTCGTTGCCGCTGGCGTGGTTCGAACTCTCAAGCGCCGCCAAACGAAGGGCGCCTAAGTGGCTGGATCGAGCATCGGGCGGGCAAGCATGTTCCTCGCTTCGGGCACTCTCGTCTCGCGAGGCCTGGGCTTCGTGAAGGCAATTATTTTGGCTCAGGCATTGGGCGTCGTCGCGAGCGCCGGCGCCGATGCCTTTGCCGTGGCCAACCAAATGCCGAATGCCATCTACGCCATCGTGGCCGGTGGCGTTCTCTCCGCAACACTGGTCCCCGCCATTGTGCGTTCTGCCGTGCACAAAGATGGGGGCGCGGCCTACATCAACAAGCTGGTCACTATCGCGCTCGTGATTATGACGTCGGCGGCTCTCGTCGCCACCCTGCTGGCTCCTCTCCTCGTGCGCGTTTACGCCGCCTCCTGGTCAAGCGACCAGCTCGCGCTCGCCAGTGCCTTTGCTTATTGGTGCTTGCCGCAGATTTTCTTCTACGGGCTCTACGCGTTGCTGGGAGAGATCCTGAACGGCCGCGGTTCGTTTGGGCCCTTCACCTGGGCTCCCGTGGCGAACAATGTCATTGGCATCATCGGGCTCTCCCTCTTCATTGCCCTCTTCGGAGCAGACAGCGCCGGCATCCGCAGCGTCACTGACTGGACCCCCGACATGGTGGCCTGGCTTGCCGGCACCGCAACCGCGGGCGTCGCTGTGCAGGCACTCTTGCTGGCATTCTTTTGGCGACGTATTGGCCTGAAATATCGTCCGGACTTCCGGTGGCGTGGCGTGGGACTCCGCGACACCGGAAAAATGGCCGGCTGGACGCTCGCGATGATTCTGGCCACACAGATCGAGGGTGTGATTGAGATCAACGTCGCGGGTCTGGCCTCGGGTACCGATGCCTCCGTTTTCACGCTCCAAAACGCGTGGCTGATATTCATGGTTCCGCATTCCATCATTGCCGTGTCCATGGGCACGGCCTATTACACGCGCATGAGCACCCACGCGGCCGCCAACAAGCTCGACCTCGTTGCCGCTGATACCGGGGAATCGTTGCGGCGCGTCGGCTACTTCATGTCCTGGGCGGCCGCGGGCTTGATGGGTGTGGCGCTCCCCTTCACCACGCTCTTTGCTCACACGTTCGAGGGCGTGTGGGCCATGGGGTGGATTCTGACCGTGTTTGCCGTGGGGCTTCCCGCCTACAGTGGCGTCTTCATTCTGGAGCGCGCACTCTTCGCGCTCAACGACGGTCGCCTCGCGTTCACGGTCACCATGTGGCAACCCGTGGTTCTCTCCACGATGATGGTGGGCTGTGCTTTTCTTCCCCACAGCATCCTGGCTTTGGGCATTGCCGCCTCGGTTTCCGTTTCCTCAATCGGCTGGATCGTGTTCGGTGCCTTCATGGTGCGGCGTCGTCTCGGTGTGACGAGCTTTAATGTGGTCCGCAGTTTCCTCTCCGCAAGCGCCTTCGGTGTGATTGCTGCCGGTGTGGGCATGGCCGTGGCGTGGGCACTCGGTGCTTATTCGCGCGAGGGCTGGGCGCTGGCAAACATCGGGAGCGCTCTCGGGGCGACGGCCATCATCGGAGTGGCGGTCACGCTCACCTACGTGGGGCTCATGGCGGCGTTCCGGGTTCCGGAACTGGGTGACGCGCGGCGACTGCTCTCACGAAGGTCCGCGGAATAATCTGACCGTAGAATCGCTTTTACAACGTAACAGTGTCGCACGATTCACAACTCGCCTGTTTCTCGGCACTGTCAAGTGAGGAAGAGCAATGCGTCAGGTCATCATCATCGGCTCCGGCCCCGCGGGATACACCGCGGCGATTTATGTGGCGCGCGCCAACCTCGCCCCTCTCGTGATTGCAAGTTCCGTTGAGGCCGGCGGTGAGCTCATGAACACCACCGAGGTCGAGAACTTTCCCGGTTTTCCCGAGGGCATCATGGGGCCCGACCTGATGCAGCACATGCAGGCGCAGGCCGAGCGGTTCGGTGCCGAAGTGGTTCTCGATGACGCCACGGAGCTCGATCTGACTGGCGACATCAAGCGCGTGACCCTGGGATCGGGCGAGACCCACGAAGCGCTGGCCGTGATTTTCGCGACCGGCTCCGCCTATCGCAAGCTGGGTATTGAACACGAAGACCGCCTAAGCGGACACGGAGTTTCGTGGTGCGCCACGTGCGATGGCTTTTTCTTTCGGCAAAAGACCATCGCCGTTGTTGGCGGCGGCGATTCGGCCATGGAAGAGGCCACATTCCTCACGCGCTTTGCGGACAAGGTCTACGTCATTCACCGCAAAGACACCCTGCGCGCTTCCAAAATCATGCAGGACCGTGCCGCCAATGACCCCAAGATTGAGTTTGTCTGGAACGCGGCCGTGACGGCTCTCCACGGCGAGGCTGCCTTGACCGGCGTAACCCTCACCGACACCGTTGACGGATCGACGCGCGAGCTCGCGCTCGACGGCCTGTTTATTGCCATCGGCAACGACCCGCGCACGCATCTCGTACACGGACAATTGGATCTCACGACAGAGGGCACGATTGCTGTCGACGGACGCTCGTCCCGCACGTCACTGCCGGGAGTTTTCGCCGCCGGCGACGTCATCGACCCCACCTACCGTCAAGCCATTACCGCAGCGGGAAGCGGCACCGTTGCCGCTCTCGACACCGAGCACTTTTTGGCCGCTCTTCCGGCAGAATTGCTGGCACAGGCCAGTTCGTCCTAATCACGCACCGCCCACCAAAGGAGACACAATGTCCTCGGCTCGCCCCGTAACAGATTCGACATTCGCCGCAGAGGTCTTGGCCTCGAGCAAGCCCATCTTGGTTGATTTCTGGGCAGAGTGGTGCGGTCCGTGCCGCGCCGTGGGACCCATCCTCGACCAGATTCTTGCTGAACACGGCGACAAAATTGACA
>CAIVOR010000110.1 GCA_903907615.1 uncultured Microbacteriaceae bacterium
GCATTCGTACCTTTGCCGTTCGCGAGGGCGACGAGTACGTGATTAACGGAAACAAGATCTGGACCTCTCGGGTTCAGCATTCCGATCTTCTGATTCTCCTGGCACGGACCACTCGCTTTGAGGACGTCGAAAAGAAGACCGACGGAATGAGTGTTTTCATTGTCGATCTCCCCGAAGCCCTGCGCACCGGCCAGATTGTTGCGTCCAAGATCGACACGATGGTGAACCACGAAACAAATGAACTCGCCATCGTGAACCTGCGGGTCCCGGCATCGAACCTTATCGGTGAAGAAGGGAAAGGATTCCGGAGTATCGTGAGCGGCCTTAATTCCGAGCGAATTTTGGTGACCTCCGAATACATCGGTGCCGGATTGTGGTTCATCGATCGCGCCTGCGCCTATGCCAAGCAGCGAGAGGTTTTTGGCCGACCGATCGGTCTCAACCAGGGAATTCAGTTCCCCATTGCCCAGGCCTACGCGAACCTTCAGGCGGCCAGCTTGATGCGGTGGCAAGCGGCCGATCTCTTTGAGTCAGGCGGGAATCCGCAGTTCGAAGTGAACGCGGCCAAGTTGCTGGGGTCGCAGGCTCTCTGGGCTGCGGCCAATGCGGCGTTCGACACCTATGGCGGATTTGCCGTGGCGGAGGAGTACGCCGTTGAACGCCGTTTCCGTGAAGCGCGGCTGCCGAGCATCGCGCCGATTAGCAACAACATCGTGCTTGCGGGAATTGCCCACGGCACCCTCGGTCTACCCAAGTCGTACTAATGGAGTCGCGTAACGGGCACGAGCTGACTACCACCATTGTGGAGTTTGCTTTGCGACCCGTCGCGCCCTCAGCGCGCATTGTGCGCGCGGTCACACGTGCCCTGATCGATACCGTCGGTGTTGCCCTGGCCGCACGGAACGTCGAAGCAGAGCCGCTTGTGCGAACGTGGGCTCTCGCGCAAGCCTCCACCGGACGCGCAACGGTGTGGACATCGGGGGATCTCGTGTCACCCTCCACGGCAGCTCTCATCAATGCCACAGCAGCGCACGTGCTGGATTACGACGATATATCGCCCACGCGACCCATGCATCCGAGCGCCGTTTTGTTGCCCGCGATTTTGGCCGTCGCGCAATCGCGAGAAGCCGACCCACGACATATCGTCGCGGCCTACTCGGTGGGGGCTGCCGTGTTCCGAGCCGTGGCCGATTTACTGCCTCACGAGGTCCACTATGAGCGCGGTTGGCACACGACGTCGACGGTCGGTCGCCTCGCGGCTGTCGCCTCCCTCATCACACTGTGCCGACTCACTCCGCAACAAGGCGCCCGCGCGCTCGGCGTTGTGACTTCTTTAGCCGCGGGGACGCTCGCGAACTTCGGCACCATGACCAAGCCCCTCCACGCCGGTCTGGCTGCGCGCGACGCGATCATGGCGTGTGAATTGGCCGAATCCGGATTCACCGCCAACGAAACCGCTATCGAAACGGAACGCGGCTTTCTCGAGCTATATGGAGTCGACTCTGGCACCCGCGCCGGGCACTCGTCGGTTCAGTTCGTGGATGAGCTCGAATACTGGCGTGCGGAATGGGACACGGATTGGGGAATCAAGAGATACCCCGCGTGTTACGCCACCCACCGCGCTGCCGATGCGGCACTCCGATTGCGAGCAGCGCACGATGTCAATTCTGCGCAGCACATCACGGTGACGGTCCATCCGGA
>CAIVOR010000111.1 GCA_903907615.1 uncultured Microbacteriaceae bacterium
AATTCCACTCCCACGTCCATTCTTTGCTTAAGGTCTCATATACAAGATAATAATTATGAGTATTACCATCCCATACAGGCTTGTAATGCCCAGCACGTTCGCGCAATTCGGGGATCCACTTCGAACCTTTCCTGATAATCCAGTGTGAAAAGTCTACACAAGTTGTTTAACCAACACCTGTCCCTTAACCTACAAGTGTCGGATAACCCAATCTGAACGCTTTCATCCGTGAAATCGCCGCACTCGTCCCCCAGGGATTCACCATGGCCACTTTGCTCTCTCGCCTCGGACAGTTTTCCGCGCGCCGCGCGTGGCTGGTCATCATCGTCTGGTCACTCGTGCTGGTTGCCGCGGTCGGTGGAGCCCTCGGTCTGGGTGGAAAACTCTCCAGCACACTGACCCTCGACGGTACGCCCGCCCAATCGGTCATCGACCAGCTGGAGAAATCGTTCCCGAAAGCATCTCGAGGCAGTGCCCAGATGGTCTTCCACAAGACCGACGGAACCGCGTTTACGGCGACCGAGATTAGCGCGATCGACGCAGCGCTGGCGAAAACGAGCGACATTATTGGTGTCGATGGCGTGCTCAATCCCTTTACGGGTCAAGCCGCCAAGGACGCCAAGGTGGCACAGCTCACGGCGTCGCGAGCGCAATTGGATGCGGCACCCGCGCAAATGGCGAGCGCCCAAGCGGAAATCGACGCTGGCCGGGCTCAAATCGCTGACGCGGAAGCGAAACTGGCGAGCGGACAGAGTCAGGTCACGGCTGGTGAAACGCAAGCCACCGCGGCCCACGCCGACCTCTCCGCTCAGAAAACGGCTCTGCAGAGTGCGCTCGCCAGCGCGGTCGCGGCGGGTGCACCGCAGGCCCAGATTGATGGGCTCAATGCGCAGTTGCAGCAGGTGATGGGCGGCCTCGCGCAGGTCGATGCCTCGTTGCAGGAGCTGGCCAGCACGCAGTCCACGCTCGATCAGGGGCGCACCACACTTGACGCCCAAAAAGCCCAGCTCAGTCCAGCGGCCGCGACCTTGGCTGCGTCTCGCTCCGAACTTCCCGCGCAGACTCAGCGCTTGGAGTGGGGCGAAGCTCTCCTGTCCGCCGCCACAAACTATCGCGCGGTGTCCGTCGACAATCAGACAGCCCTTGGCGCCGTTTACTTCACCACGCCGCTTTCTGAGGTGACGCCGGAGACCAAACAGGCCGTCATCGAATCGCTGTCTGGTCTTTCACTGCCCGGTGTGACCGTCGACTTCTCCAAAGACTTGGCCACCTCGCTCGGCACCATCGTGGGCCCGGGTGAAGTTGCGGGCCTCGTTATCGCCGGCATCGTGCTGTTCGTCATGCTGGGAACGCTTATCGCGGCAGGTCTACCCGTTCTCACCGCCCTGTTGGGTGTGGGAGTGAGTGCACTGGCCACCTTCGCGCTCTCGACGGTCATCGAAATGAACTCCTCGACGCCCACGTTGGCTGTCATGTTGGGTCTCGCGGTGGGCATCGACTATTCGTTGTTCATTCTGAACCGGCACCGACGACAACTGAAAGCTGGCATGAGCGTGCGCGACTCTATTGCGCTCGCAAACGGAACCTCGGGCAGTGCCGTCCTCTTCGCCGGCATTACCGTGATGATCGCCCTCCTCGCGCTCAATCTGACGGGAATCGGATTCCTCGGATTGATGGGCAACGTGGCGGCCGCGGCCATCGCGGTAGCCGTACTTGCCGCGCTCACATTTACCCCGGCAATCATGCGCTTCACGGGTCTCAAGGTGCTCTCGCGCAAAGAACGCCGCGCGCGAGACCTGGTGCTGGCCGGGGAGGCTCCGCAGGAGTCCCTTCGCACGGCGACCAAGAAGAAGCGTGAAGTCTGGGCCGCAAAGCGTCCCATCATGGCTCTCGTGCTCACCGTTGGGGTGCTCCTCGTGGCAACCGTTCCCTTTGGGTCGATGAGGCTCGGGCTGGCTGACGGCTCGAGTGAGCCCGTCGAGTCGACGCAGTATCAGGCCTACCAATTGACCAGCGAGGGATTTGGCGCCGGGCAAAACGGACAGATTACCGCTGTGGTGTCGTTCGATCGCGCGCTCGCCGGCGATGACCTCCTCAAGACACAAGCCACTGTGGCGACCACCCTGATGGGCGTCGACAACGTGCAAGCCGTCGTGACGGGTGAGCCTTCGCCCGACAAGCGCACCCTGGCCTTTTCGGTGGTGCCCACCGAGGGGCCAGCCGCTCAATCAACTGAGACTGTCGTCACCGACCTCCGCGCCGAAGCATCTTCCATCGCTGCGGACACGGGCGGTCAGTTGGGCGTGACGGGAATGGCCGCGGTCAACATCGACATTTCACAGAAGTTGGCCAGTGCGCTGCCCCTCTATCTGGCGACCGTCTTGGGCCTCAGCATCTTGCTCATGATTCTCGTCTTTCGGTCGATTGCCGTGCCGATTGTGGCCAGCCTTGGCTTCCTCCTGTCGGTGTTTGCCACCCTCGGCGCCGTGACGGCCGTTTACCAGTGGGGCTGGCTGGGCACCGTCTTCGGGGTCCACGATCCGGGCCCGATCATGAACTTCCTCCCCACAATCCTCATTGGTGTGCTGTTCGGTTTGGCGATGGACTACCAGCTCTTTATCGCCACCGGAATTCGCGAGGCTTATGTGCACGGTCAGACAGCTCGCGCGGCAATCACGCAGGGCGTGCGCGCCGGACGAGCCGTTGTGGTGGCGGCAGCCATCATCATGATTGCGGTGTTTGGTAGCTTCGCGTTCGCGGAATCGGCCACTATCCGGCCCATGGGGTTCGGCCTGGCCTTCGGCGTGCTGGTGGACGCCTTCCTGGTCCGCCTGCTCCTGGTGCCCGCAGCACTTCGCCTGCTCGGACGCGCGGCGTGGTGGCTCCCCCGCTGGCTCGATCGCTTACTCCCGGATCTCGACGTGGAGGGCGCGAAACTGGAGCGCGCGAAGTCGAAGGATTCGTTTACCCTCGTCGCCTAGGAGGCTGCGGGCGGGATAAACCCGGCCGCGTTCAGGGCGGGCAACTGCAGGGTGATCCACGGGCTGAACGCCCAGGGGGTGGCTTCTACGGCCACTAGGAGCGCCCGCGGGTCTGCCCAGACAAACTCGCAGACCTCATCGGGCTCGGGCACTGGGTCGCTCGCCGCGCGGGCAACGAAAACCGGACAGATTTCGTATTCCACCACGCCCGAGGCATCGACCGCCCGATAGCGAAAGTCCGGCAGGGCCGAGGTCACACTGGTGACGGTGAAACCCAATTCCTGGCGCGCGCGACGATGCAGGGCATCTTCCAGCTTCTCGTCCGGCCCCGGGTGGCCGCAAAATGAATTCGTCCACACGCCCGGCCACGTTTTTTTTGCCAGAGCCCGCCGGGTCACCAGAATGTCGCCCGCGTCGTTGAATACGTGGCACGAAAACGCGAGGTGCAAAGCGGTATCGGTTGTGTGAACAGTGGCCTTGTCGGCAGTGCCGATGGGGGCGCCCTCTTCCGAAACGAGAACCACGAACTCGGTCACGCTCTCCACGCCCTTTCGGTTTGGTCGGTAGTCTCAGAAGGTGAGTTCTAGCCTAGCGACCGACCTCTATGACGAGGTGGCACACGAGACCGCGGTGATCGTTATCCGTCGGTACTCCACGTCGTTCAGCATGGCTACGCGACTTCTGGGTGCGGGTGTTCGCGAGGACGTAGAGAACATATACGGGCTGGTGCGCGTTGCCGATGAAATCGTCGATGGCGTGGCCGAGGGCGCGGGTTTGGCGCCGGCCGACGTGCGACGGAGGCTCGACGAATTTGAAGCCGAAACCGAGCGCGCCACGGCGAGCGGGTACTCGGCCAATCTGATCATCCACGCGTTCGCTCTCACTGCCCGCAAGACCGGAATTGGGCATGACCTCACCCGACCATTTTTTGCGTCGATGCGTGCTGATGTGCTGCAAAAAAAACACACGCCCGCGTCGTTCGACGAATACGTTTACGGATCAGCCGAGGTGGTGGGTCTGATGTGCCTGCGCGCCTTCCTCGCCGGGCACGACGTGACCGCCGAGCAGGACGAGCGATTCGTCAAGGGTGCTCGGGCGTTGGGCGCGGCTTTCCAAAAGGTGAACTTTCTGCGCGACCTCTCGGCGGATGCCGACGGACTGGGTCGGGCCTATTTTCCCGGCGTTGACGTGGCCCATCTCACCGACGAGGTCAAGGCAACGCTGGTAGCCGACATTGATGCCGATCTCGCCCTGTCGGGCGCCATCGTGCCCGAATTGCCGCGCTCGAGCCGCCGGGCGGTGGCCCTCGCGCAGAGCCTGTTTGCCGAACTGAATCGACGCATTGAGAAGACACCGGCGGCCGTGCTGCGCACCACTCGGATAAGTGTGCCGAACGCCGTCAAGACACGGCTTCTGATTCGAGCCCTGAGAGGGAAGGTCACATGACACGCGCCATCGTAATTGGAGGCGGAATCGCCGGACTCTCGTCGGCCGCCCTGCTCGCACGCGACGGATACGACGTCACGCTTCTTGAGAAGAACGCCTCGGTGGGCGGTCGTGCCGGATCGTGGGAAAAGAAAGGCTTTCGGTTCGACACCGGACCCTCGTGGTACCTCATGCCCGAGGTCTTCGACCACTTCTTTCGGCTGATGGGCACGTCCGCCGACGAGCACTATCAGCTTCGCCGACTTGATCCCGGCTATCGCGTGTTCTTCGAAGAGGATGTTCGCGCTGGCACTCCACCATTGGATATTCGCGATTCACGCGAGGCAAACCTCGACCTCTTCGAGCAGCGCGAACCCGGTTCGCGAGAAAAGATGAGCGCCTACCTCGATTCGGCCAAAGACACGTACGAGATGGCCAAGCTTCGATTTCTGTACACGAGCTTCGCGAAGTTTGGTCCGCTCTTGCGCGCGGACGTCCTGAAGCGCCTGCCCAAACTTCTCAGCCTGCTGCGGGTCAGCCTGGCGGACTTCGCGGCCCGCTACGTGTCGTCTCCCACGCTTCAGCAGGTGCTCGGTTACCCAGCCGTGTTCTTGGGCTCGAGCCCGTACATCACACCGAGCATGTATCACCTCATGAGTTACCTCGATCTCGAAGACGGCGTGCTCTACCCCGTGGGCGGATTTCACAAGGTCATCAGAGGAATCGAGAAAGTGGCAGAAGCCGCGGGTGTGACCATCGTCCGCAACGCTCGCGTCACGTCAATTGATACCGACGGCCCCGGCTCGGGAGCCCACGTCACGGGCGTCACGTACACCGGCCCCCGCGGAGGCAAGCCTAAGACGCTGCTCGCCGATGTCGTGGTTTCGTCGGCGGATCTTCACCACTCAGAAACGGAGCTGCTTCCCCCGGCGCAGCAGACTTACTCCCAGAAGTGGTGGGACACACGCGTGGCCGGCCCGAGCGCGGTGCTGGTCTACCTGGGTGTGCGCGGCCGCATGACGCAACTGGATCACCACAACCTGTTCTTCACGAGCGACTGGAACGATAACTTCGGCCGCATCTTTAACGAACCGCGATCGATTCCCGATCCGGCATCGATCTACGTGTGTCGACCCAACACGACCGACCCGTTCGTGGCACCCGGCTCCGATACCAACCTTTTTGTGCTCATTCCGGTTCCGGCCGATCCGAGCATCGGCAAGGGCGGGCTGGACGGCAAGGGCAGCCCGCAGGTCGAGGCCGCTGCGGACGCCGCCATCGCACAGATTGCCCGCTGGGCGAAGGTCCCCGACTTGGCGGAACGCATTGTGGTGCGTCGCACCATTGGTCCGGCGGACTTCGCGGGCGACCTCAACACCTGGCTCGGCACGGCCCTCGGCCCCAGCCATATTCTCAAGCAGAGCGCCTTCTTCCGGGCAGGAAACAAGAGCAAGAAGGTCAAGGGTCTCTACTACTCGGGCGGTTCGTCCATCCCTGGAATTGGCCTTCCGATGTGCCTCATCAGCTCGGAGATTCTCATCAAGCGTCTTCGCGGTGACGGATCCACCGAACCGCTGCCGGAACCCCTGTTCCCCACCGTGGACCGAACGGACTGAGCGTGAGCTGGCTTTACCTCGCCGCGCTCCTGTTCTCGCTGGTGGGAATGGTGATTCTCGACCGGCGCTTTCAGCTCTTCTTCTGGGCTGACGCTCGGCGAGCGGCGATTGTGCTTCCCGTGGGTGTGCTGTTCTTTCTGCTGTGGGACCTGGCCGGCATCGGCTTGGGCATCTTCTTTCGTGGCCCCTCGCCGTATGTGACGGGGATTGTTGTGGCACCTGAGGTCCCCATTGAGGAGATTGCCTTCCTCGCTCTGCTCTGCTACCTCACGATGAACCTCTTCGCTGCCGTCACACGGATGTTCATGCGGGGGACCCACCGATGATGTACGTCTGGCTCAACGTCTCTGTTCTTGTTGCCGTGATTGTGTTTTGGGTGATCGCGATGGCCGTGCACGGTCGCCGGGCGCGCCAACGCATTGCGTCGGGGGCGGTCACGACGACCCCCCGCCCCGGCCGGCGACTGGCAGCTCTGCTCATCACGCTTGCCGGACTGCTGGTCCTCACCGGAGTATTCGACAACGTGATTGTGGGACTCGGGATCGTCAGCTATGACGAGACCAAAATCTCGGGCGCCCTGCTGGGAGTTGCCCCCCTCGAAGACTTTGCCTACTCCATTGCCGCAGTCCTCGCGCTCCCGGCGCTGTGGGTCCTCCTTCCGGCGAAGGGCGCGAAGCCATGACCGCCGGCTCCCGTGGCGGCGGCACTTTTCGCACTCTCGTGATGTCATCGCGGCCCCTCTCGTGGGTCAACACGGCGTTTCCGTTCGCCGCCGGCTACCTCATGACCACGCACCGCGTGGACCTCACGTTCATCATCGGAACGTTGTTCTTTCTCATCCCCTACAACGCGGCGATGTACGGCATCAACGACGTCTTCGACTACGAGTCGGACATGCGCAATCCGCGCAAGGGGGGCGTTGAGGGCGCGGTCCTCGACCGCCGACTGCACCGGCTCACGCTGTGGGTGGTCCTGGCCACAAACCTGCCGTTCCTGGTGTTTTTGGTTGCCGTGGGGAGCCCGCTCTCGTGGGCCGTGCTCGCTGTGAGCATGTTTGCTGTGGTGGCGTACTCCATGAAGGGCCTGCGCTTCAAAGAAGTCCCGTTCCTCGACTCAATCACCTCAAGCACGCACTTTGTGAGCCCCGCCGTTTACGGACTCGTACTCGCTGGGGCCGTCTTCACTCCGGCCCTGTGGCTCATCCTCGTGGCGTACTTCTTGTGGGGCGTGGCCTCGCACGCCTTCGGGGCGATCCAAGACATTCAGGCCGATCGCGAGGGCGGGCTTTCTTCCGTGGCAACCGTTATGGGCGCACGATTCACGGCACGATTCGCACTCGCCGCGTACCTTCTCGCGGGGGTTGCCCTCGTTGTTGCCGCCGGAACGGGCAAGGAGGCGTGGCCGGTGCTTTACGCCGCGTTCCTAGCGATCCCGTACATCATCATGGTGTGGCCGTATCGCTCACTGCCCGACTCCGACTGTGAACGCGCCAACCGAGGCTGGCGAGCATTCCTGTGGATCAACTACGCCGTGGGCTTCGTGGTGACGATGCTCCTCATCGTGCACTGGATTTTTGCTTAACGGTTCTGCTTCGCAAAGGCGGGCTTGAGCGGAATCGTGAGCACGAGGCCAACGGCCAGCACCACCACGATGGCGAGGATGCCCCACGCGGGGTCTCCGGCGATGGCGATGGTGATGGCGAACAGCAGGCCCGTAAGCCAACTCAGACCGCGGCCGGTCGTGGCATAAAGCCCAAAGAGCTCTCCCTCGCGCCCGGGTGTGGTGAGGCGGCCGAGGAAGGTGCGACTGGCCGATTGAGTGGGACCAACGAAGAAGCTGAGAATCAAGCCGCCGATCCAGAATGTAATGACACCCATGTCCCGGAATACAAAGACGTACAGGCCACCAATGATCAAGCCGATGAGCGAGGCGATGATCAGGCGCTTGGGACCAATCTTGTCCTCGATGACACCGCCGAGGAACACTCCGACGCCCGCCACGAGGTTGGCCGCAATGCCGAACATCATGATGTCCTTGGTCTCGAAACCGAAGACCGACGCAGCAATGACGGCGCCTAGCGTAAAGACCGCGGCGAGGCCGTCACGAAAGATTGCGCTGGCAATCAGGAATGAGAACGTGGTGCGCTCATTGCGCCACAGTTGGCCAATGTCACGGAAAAGCTTGCCGTAGGAGGCAAAGAAACCGAGCGGCTTGCCCACGTCGAGGGCGGGAACCTTGGGCGTGCCCACCAGGACCGGGATGGTGAACAGAATCACCCAGAGTCCGGTGAACAGGAAAGCCATGCGCACATTGAGTTGGCCATCGGCCGTGACGCCGAATACGCCGGTGCCCTCTCCCAGGCCCACAAACCCGACCAACACGACGAGCAGGGCAACAATGCCACCGAGGTAGCCCATGCCCCAGCCGAAGCCCGAGACGCGGCCGATGTTCTTGGGCGTTGAGATCTGCACCAGCACGGTGTTGTAGTTCACAAACGCGAACTCGTAGAAGATGTTCGCGATGGCGTACAGCACGAGGCCGATCACAAAGAAGCCGCTGTTGGGCACGAGGAAGACCATGAGGATACAGGCGAGGCCCACGATGAAGGTGTTCACGCCCAGCCAGGTTTTGGTTTTGCGCGAACGGTCGGCGCGCTGGCCCAAGACGGGAGCCACGAGGGCCACAACCACGCCCGCGGCCACGAAAGCCCACGAGAAACCCGAATCGAGGCCAGCCTCTGACGCCTTGTCGGCTGCGAAGAGCGATTGCACGATAAAGATGGGGAAGACAAACGTGGTGATAATCACACTGAAGGCCGAAGTGCCCCAGTCCCAGAGGGCCCACGAGAAGACCTGGCCGCGTTTACGTGTTGGGGCAACTGTGCTCGACATGAGAGCAACGCTACCGGGAGCGACGCCCCACGGGCTAGAGGCACGATGGGACCGAAAGAGAACGATGGGTGAACGCGATGTCTGGGTTCAAACTTGAGCCGCTGGGACTCAAGTTAACTTGACATAGTTATCCACAGGTGGCAAACTTGACACATCAAGACTCAAGTTTTGGTAAAGACTTCAGAAAAGCCACACAGTCTCTTGATCCGGCACACCGGCGTCAAGAAAAACGAAGGAGATAACACATGTCACGAGCAGTAGGAATTGACCTCGGCACCACCAACTCGGTCGTTGCCGTGCTTGAGGGTGGAGAACCCACCGTCATCGCCAACGCCGAAGGATTCCGCACCACTCCCTCGGTGGTCGCGTTTACCAAAGACGGCGAAGTTCTCGTGGGAGAGCCGGCCAAGCGCCAGGCCGTCACCAACGTGGATCGCACACTCGCTTCGGTGAAGCGCCACATGGGTACGACCCACACCGACAAGATTGACGACAAGAAGTACACGCCGCAGGAGATCTCGGCACGTATTCTCGGCAAACTCAAGCGCGATGCCGAGCAGTACCTGGGCGACACGGTGACCGACGCGGTCATCACGGTTCCCGCATACTTCAACGACGCCGAGCGACAGGCCACGAAGGAGGCTGGTGAGATCGCGGGTCTCAACGTGCTGCGCATCATCAACGAGCCCACTGCGGCGGCCCTGGCCTACGGCCTCGACAAGGGTAAAGAAGACGAACTCATTCTGGTCTTTGACCTCGGTGGCGGAACGTTCGACGTGTCGCTGCTGGAAGTGGGCAAGGACGAGGACTTCTCCACAATCCAGGTGCGTTCCACCTCGGGCGACAACCGCCTCGGTGGTGACGACTGGGATCAGCGCGTGGTTGAGCACCTCATCAAGAAGTTCAAGGAAACCTCGGGCGTCGATGTGAGCACCGACAAGATTGCCCTGCAGCGACTCAAGGAAGCCGCCGAGCAGGCCAAGAAGGAACTGTCGTCGTCAACCACGACGAACATCCAGCTCCCTTATTTGTCGCTGACGGAGAATGGCCCCGCCAACCTTGACGAGACCCTCACGCGCGCTCAGTTTGAGTCGATGACGCAGGATCTTGTCGACCGCACCAAGAAGCCCTTCGAGGATGTCATCCGCGAAGCCGGCGTCAAGGTCGCCGATGTGGACCACGTTGTTCTCGTGGGTGGATCGACCCGTATGCCCGCCGTGGTGGAACTCGTCAAGAGCCTGACCGGCGGCAAGGAGCCCAACAAGGGCGTCAACCCCGATGAGGTCGTTGCCGTGGGCGCCGCCCTTCAGGCCGGCGTGCTGCGCGGTGAGCGCAAGGACGTGCTGCTGATCGACGTGACCCCACTGAGCCTCGGTATCGAGACCAAGGGTGGCATCATGACCAAGCTCATCGAGCGCAACACGGCCATTCCCACCAAGCGGTCCGAGACCTTCACCACGGCGGACGACAACCAGCCCGCCGTCTCGATTCAGGTCTTCCAGGGCGAGCGCGAGTTCACGCGCGACAACAAGTCGCTCGGAAACTTCGAGCTCACCGGCATTGCCCCGGCCCCCCGCGGCATGCCGCAGATTGAAGTCACCTTCGACATCGACGCCAACGGCA
>CAIVOR010000112.1 GCA_903907615.1 uncultured Microbacteriaceae bacterium
CGGGCATGATGGACGACCCCGCTTGTCGTGCCGGCAAGTTGATCTCGCCGAATCCCGCCTGCGGACCAGACGACAGCAGGCGCAGGTCGTTGCAAATCTTGGACAACTTGATGGCGGAACGCTTCAACACGCCACTGAACGTCATGAACGCGCCCGCATCGCTTGTGGCCTCAATCAGGTCGGGAGCACTCATGATGTTCATTCCCGTGATGTCCGCGAGATGACGCACGACGGCCGCGCCGTACCCCGGTTCGGCCGTGATGCCCGTGCCGATGGCCGTGGCCCCCATGTTCACCTCAGACAGGTGCGGAATGGTCTCCGCGAGACGCGCGACATCCTCCCCGAGGGTGGTGGCAAAGCCGTGGAACTCTTGGCCCAGCGTCATGGGAACAGCGTCCTGCATCTGCGTGCGGCCCACCTTGAGGATGCCCGCAAACTCGTTGCCCTTGTCGGCGAATGCACCTCGCAGTTCATCCAGTTCGGTCATGAGCCTGCCCAGCGACGTTGCCAAGGCAATCTTGACCGCGGTGGGATACACGTCGTTGGTGGACTGCGACTTGTTAACGTCGTCGATGGGGTGAAGGAACTGATACTCCCCCTTGGCGTGACCCAGTAACTCGAGCGCTCGATTGGCAATCACCTCGTTGGCGTTCATGTTGGTCGACGTGCCCGCACCGCCCTGAATCACACCCACCACGAACTCTTCGTGCAGCTGGCCGTCAATGATGTCGAGGCACGCGCGCTCGATCACGTCCGCCTTCGTGGCCTCTATCGAGCCGAGTTCGAGATTGGCGCGAACGGCGGCCAACTTCACGCAGGCCAAGGCGCGCACAAGATCCGGGAACACCGATATCGGTCGCCGCGCGATGGGAAAGTTCTCGAGCGCCCGCGCGGAGTGAACGCCCCAGTAGGCGCCCACAGGAACAGCGAGTGAACCGAGGGAGTCAGATTCCGTGCGCGTCGGCCCCTCATAGGCACCCGGCGTACTCATGAAATTCCCGGCTCGGTCCGTGGTCTTGAGCGCGTCGATGTTGATTGGGCGAGTGTGCAGTGGCGCGTCAGACATGGTGCTCTCTCCTAGCTGAGTCGACGAAGCAGTGCGGTGACGAACTTCGACTTGCGCGGGGTGTACGGCGGATAAATCAAGCGCAGGGTGTCGGGAGAGAGGGGTTTGCTCAGCACCGCGCGCTGATGGCTAAACACGTCGAACGAGCGTTTGCCGTGATACGCGCCCATTCCACTGGCGCCCACGCCACCGAAGGGAAGTCCCGGCACGCTCAAGTGGGCTGCTCCAACATTGAAATCAAGGGCTCCGGAACTCGTGCGCTCGAGGAACGCCCGTCGCACCGAACGTCGCGTGCTCATCACATAGAGCGCTAGTGGCTTGTCGAGCTGGTTGATGAAGGCGATGGCCGACTCGGCATCGGGAACTGTAACGACCGGCAGAACAGGCCCAAAGATCTCCTCGGTCATCACCGTTGACGTGGGCAACACGTCGGCCAAGATGGTGGGCTCGAGATAGCGCGTTCCCACTTCTTTGCGACCACCGGACACCACGGTGCCCAAGCGCAACATGCTGGTGAGTCGCAGATAGTGATCGGTCGAGATGATGCGGCCGTAGTCGTCGCTGAGGCTCGGATCGTCGCCATAGAGCTCGCGGATAGCGCCGGCCAACTCAACCTGCAGGCGTTCTTGGGCATCGGGAGTGACCAGCACGTAGTCGGGGGCCACACACGTCTGCCCGGCGTTGATGAACTTGGCCCAGGCGATGCGACGCGCCACCGACTTCATGTTCCCTGTGCCATCAACAAACACGGGCGACTTACCGCCGAGTTCCAACGTGACAGGAGTCAGGTGGCGGGCAGCCTTCTCGGCCACAATCTTGGCCACTCGACCGCCGCCGGTGAAGAAAATGTGGTCCCAGGGCTGATCGAGCAGCCAACCGGAAACCTCGGGGCCACCCTCCATGACCGCCACAGCCGCCGGGTCGAGATACTTCTCAACCAGCGCAGCGACAACGGCCGAGGTCGCCGGGGCCAACTCACTCGGTTTGATCACGACAGTGTTACCGGCAGCGAGAGCACCCACCAGCGGAGCAATCAACAGCTGCAGCGGGTAATTCCACGGGCCCACGATGAGCACCGTACCCAGGGGCTGCGGCACGGTTCGGGCCGAGGCGGGAGCAAGGGCGAGTGGGACGCGCTCACGCGAGCCGCGCATCCAACGGCGGAGTTTTCGCTTGGCCAAACGCAATTCGGCCAACACGAACCCGATCTCGGTGATCTCCGACTCAGTGGGGTGCTTGTGCAGGTCGGCTCGGAGTGCGTCCTCGATGTCGGTCGCGCCTTCGGTGAGTAGGCGCTCGAGAGCGTCCAACTGCTGGCGCCGCCACGCGAAGTCGCGCGTGGCATCCGATGCGAAATAGTTCCGCAGCCGCTCCACGGTTTCGGTCACGTTCTTGCGGTTGAGCCCAGACGCCATGCCTTCACCCTAAC
>CAIVOR010000113.1 GCA_903907615.1 uncultured Microbacteriaceae bacterium
CATTGGTGTGATTGCCATTTTTATCAACCTGCTCATCGACATTGTTTTGGGGCTTATCGACCCTCGAACACTAGGGGCGTCGACTCATGACTAAGAATCGCAAGCGTTCGTTGCCGTCGTCGCTGATCTGGGGCTTGGCCATGTTTGGCGTCTTGGTGATCATCGCAATCGTGGCTCCCATCTTTCTTTCCGGAGCCGCAAACTCTCTGTCACCCGAGTCGCACGCTGACCCGTCTGCTGCTCACTGGTTCGGCACGGACGACCTAGGCCGCGACATCATTGCCCGGTCACTTGTGGCAACACGGCTCACTATCCTGATGTCCCTTGGTGCAACAGCGCTGTCGGTCGTCGTCGGCGTGCTCATCGGAGGTTTGGTCTGGGTCGGACCGCGGAGGCTTAGGGAAACTGTGCTGAGAATCATCGACTCCACGGTGGCTTTTCCCGCCCTTATTCTGGCTCTGGTTATCGCGGCAATCCTGGGTCCCGCCGCGTCATCTGCGGTCATTGCGATTGGTGTCGCGGGAATTCCGAGCTTTGCGCGCATCACGGCGAACATGGTCGCGCCCATTGTGGGGCGCGACTTCATGAACACCTCAAAATTGCTCGGCGTTCCGCCGTGGCAGCTCTTTACGCGTCACCTGCTGCCAAACATTGGTGGCCCGTTGCTCGTGCTCATCGCGTCGAGTTTTGCGTTGTCACTTTTGGAAATCTCGAGCCTCTCCTTCGTTGGGCTGGGCGTTCAAAGCCCCGACTACGACTGGGGCCGTCTTCTCAACGAAGGATTGCCGGCCATTTACTCTCAGCCGCTCCAGGTACTTGCTCCCTCGGTAATGCTGATCTTTGCCGGAGTTGCAGCAATGCTGACAGGAGATGGTCTCGCTCAGCGCTTCGACCCCTGGGGCAATCAGCCCGCCGCGTCTCGCGGGACGAAACGAAAAGTGTCCAGCACGGCAGGGAACTCTCAGGCCCTCGTGGAGGTACAGGATTTGACCATAACTGCGACGAATGGCGCAGTCTTGGTCAAGGAGGTTTCCTTCGATATTGTTCCCGGTGAAATCGTTGGTCTCGTGGGTGAATCTGGCTCGGGCAAGTCCATGACAGCAATGGCACTCGCGCAGCTCAACCCGGATAGCGTGACGGTCGATGCGAGCCTGATGCGCATCGGAGACCTCAACGTGATGTCGACGAGAAATCGAGGGCGCCTGGCTCGCGAAATAGGACTCGTCTATCAGGATCCGGGCACAACGTTTAACCCGGCATTGCGAATCGGCACTCAGGTAACCGAAGTCGCCCGCGTACACCTCGGGTTCTCGCGACTGAAAGCACGAAATGGTCTCGTGGAAGGTCTTCGCGACATGCGAATCGTCAACCCAGAACTCGTCATGCAGCAAAGACCTTTTCAGCTGTCGGGAGGAATGCTGCAACGCGCGATTATCGCCTCGTCACTTGTCACCGACCCTCGACTCATCATCGCGGACGAACCAACGACCGCCCTCGACGTGACGGTCCAAGCAGAAGTGCTGCGCCAGTTCAAGAGGATTAATCGGGAAAAGGGTGCGGCTATCCTTTTCATTTCTCATGACATCGGTGTTGTGCAGGCCCTGTGTGATCGGGTTCTGGTGATGAAACGGGGCGAGATTGTCGAGCGCCTCACCGGCGAACAACTGGCGACGGGGAAAGTTTCCCATCCGTATACGCGAGAACTGCTTGCTGCCACGCCAAAATTTGACGTGGCTGTCGCGCGTCCGTCACAAAAGAGTGGGGGTGCTTCATGACGAGCGATCAATTGCCCGTTCTCGCCGTGACAGACCTATCGGTCACGCTCGGACATGGTCTGCAGGCTGCGCGAGTCTTACGGGGGGTCGACTTAGCAGTCGGCCGTGGAACGACGTTGGGGATTGTGGGCGAGTCCGGCTCGGGGAAATCGACCATCGCGAAGACCATTGTGGGCCTTCACCGTCCCGAGGGCGGAGAGATTGTTTTCGATGGGATCAACCTCGTTACCGCTTCCGGAAGAGAGCGAGCAGCAGTTCGCCGGCGCATTCAATTGATTCCTCAGGACCCTTACTCGTCGCTGGATCCTCATCGGACCATCGGTCAAACGTTGGCGGAGGCCATTGACCCTGTCCGCGCGAGGGTTTCTCGACACAAGCCTGAAATTGAGGCGGCACTGGCGGCTGTAGCCATCGATCCGAACGCGGCTGCCAAATTTCCCTTCGAGTTTTCTGGGGGACAGCGTCAGCGCATTGCCATCGCACGGGCACTGATTTCGCAACCCGAAGTCATCATCGCTGACGAGATCACCTCGGCTCTCGATGTCTCGACGCAGGCCGAAATTCTGACGCTGCTTGGCCAACTTAAGGAACGACTCAATCTGACTGTCATGTTCATCTCACACAACCTTGCAGTTGTGAACCAGATCTGTGATCACGTGGTCGTTCTGCTGCACGGGGAGGTTGTTGAGTCAGGCACGGTTTCTGAAGTGTTTGCGAACCCGCAGAGCGAATACACGCGCCGGCTCGTCGAATCGGTCCCGGGGGGTAAACAGTTCTCACTAGCTTCGGAGTGAACTCTTCCCGTTAGCTCGACTCGCTCGCCAGGTGGGGTATCTGAGCCATGAGCTTTCCCAAGAGAACCCTGAGTTGAGCGGCTTCTTCGGGCGACAGTTGTGACAGCAGGATGTCCTCGCCGGCCAGTGAGATGGGCAGCATCTTGTTGTGCATCTCCACGCCGGGCGGAGTGAGGAAGAGGTTGCGGGATCCACGGGGGCCGTCGGTCGAGGTAATCAGGTTTCTCGAGATGAGCACGTTCACGGCCTTCGACACCACGGCCTTGTTCATCACCAGAAACTCGGAGACGTCTGTGGCCGTAATGCCCGGGCGAACCGCCAGCGCTGAGAGAACCCGCCAGTCGTTGGTGCCGAGGCCGAACTCGCCGCGAAGCAGCATTGATTCGCGCCATACGAGCGCGTTCGACAAGAGGGCGAGCAAGCGCGGAACAAAGGCCTCGCTGTCGATGACCTCACTGAGGGCTTCGCGCACCGGGGGCAACTGGTTCCCGGCAGAGTCGTCGTTGTCGTGAGCCACGAGCCCTCCCTTCTCTCC
>CAIVOR010000114.1 GCA_903907615.1 uncultured Microbacteriaceae bacterium
CGGCGACTCTGGCCGCATGCAGCAACCGGGCGCCATTGGGAATCGCCTGGACCCGGGCGGCTTCGGCCAACTCCGGCAGTGAGGTGTCGGGGCCAAGCACCCCGTTCTGACATTCAGAGGTCACCACTGCGGTGGTGTTTGGGTCAATCAGAGTTCGCAGATCAAGTGCCATGTGATTCACCTTGGCCCTTTGCCCGCTCAGAGCGGACAAGGCCTTTCGGGGAGAAGGAAGAGGACGGTTCTACCCCACGACCACGCATCCCGCACGCCTTCTCGCCTGTAGTTACCGCTCAGTAGGTTCCTTGCGGTAGACAATGCGAACCAAGGGCCCAGTCTGGCCCGCCCCGCCGGAACCATCCGGCGTTCCGTGCACCAAGGAGCTGTCATGCCCGAAGCAGTCATCGTTTCGACCGCCCGTTCACCAATCGGTCGTGCCCATAAGGGCTCGCTCACCCAGGTTCGCCCTGACGATCTCGCGGCCACAATCATTCGTGCCGCTCTCGACAAGGTCCCCTCACTTGACCCAACACTTGTCGAAGACATCATGCTTGGCTGCGCGCAGCCTGCAGGTGCGCAGGGCTACAACATCGCTCGCGTTGTTTCGGAACTCGCAGGCATGGGCCACATCCCCGGCGTCACTGTTAACCGGTACTGCTCGTCGTCACTCCAAACAATTCGTATGGCTGCACACGCGATCAAGGCTGGCGAGGGTGACATCTTCGTCTCCGCTGGTGTTGAAACCGTGAGCCAGTTCGGTCTCGGAATGTCCGATGGCATGCCAGGCACACACAACCCGCTCATGGGTGCAGCTGAAGCTCGCACCGCCGAGCGTGCGACGGGTGGTGCTCCCGTTTGGGCGCCGTTCGCCGCCGGCATCTCCGACTACTACCTCGGCATGGGTCAGACCGCAGAAAATGTTGCTCAGTTCGAAAACGTCTCACGCGAAGAGCAAGACGAATTCGCAGCACAGTCACAACAGCGTGCAACTGCAGCCCTTGAGCGCGGCTTCTTCGAACGTGAGATCACGCCGATCCACACTGTCGATGCCGACGGAAACCCCGTTGTCGTGAAACAGGACGACTGCATCCGCGCCGGAACCACGAAGGAAAAGCTCGGTGAACTCAAGCCCGTGTTCCGTCCGGACGGAACTGTCACCGCCGGCAACGCGTGCCCGCTCAACGACGGCGCTGCTGCTGTCATCGTTATGAGCGAAACCAAGGCCAAGGAACTCGGCCTCACTCCTATCGCTCGCATCATTTCCTCGGGCGTCAGCGCACTCAATCCCGAGATCATGGGCCTCGGCCCCGTCGAAGCCTGCCGTCAGGCCATGGCTCGCGCCGGCATGAGCATCAGCGACATCGACCTCGTCGAGATCAACGAAGCATTTGCTGCGCAGGTTGTTCCGTCGGCCAAGCACCTCGGTATCAGCTGGGACAAGCTCAACGTGAACGGCGGCGCAATTGCACTCGGCCATCCCTTCGGCATGAGCGGTGCCCGCATCATGGCCACGCTCCTCAATGGCCTTGAGGACACTGGCGGCACCATCGGCATGGAGTCCATGTGCATCGGTGGCGGCCAAGGCATGGCAATGATTATCGAGCGTCTCTCGTAATCATCTTCAGATGTACAAGACGAAGGCCCCGCCTCGGCGGGGCCTTCGCTCGTTTTGCACCTTGTGCGAATTAATCGATGAAGGGTGGAAACGGCGACGACGGAGCGGGGACCGAATACATCTCACGAATCTCAGAAATCGGTAGGTGTGCCATCGAGAGATGATCGGCCCTTGAGAAGTCTCCGGA
>CAIVOR010000115.1 GCA_903907615.1 uncultured Microbacteriaceae bacterium
GGCGCTTGATGAGTCGACGGTCTTGAGTGCCTACCAGACGGACAACGTGTACAAGCACCTCGAGGCGCTCAAGGATGCGCGCAAGGCTCGCCTGGCCATCCACATTCCTAATCTGCCGGGGATGCTCATCTCGCTGATCTTGATTTCTGCTGCGTTGTCTATCATTGGCGTGGCCCTCTACCCACCCTCGCGTCTGGTCTGGATTAAGTACTTTTATTCTGGCGCGGCACTTGTCGTCGTGACAGGCCTGATCACCACGATTCTGGTGCTTCAGTCACCAAGCTACGTTGCCAGTCAGGTCACCTACCAAATTGACATGTTCACGTCTTCGGATCTCAGGGCGGAGCAAATCTCGAGCTGGAACAGCCCGCAATGGGCGAGGCACCGGCTCCGGGTGAGGGGCAGAAACCAGGGCCCCCTGAAGGTGGCCCGACCCCATAAGTGAGAGGATTGCCGCCAACTCTGGACTCAGCCGCTCAGGCGTTGAGCGCCGAAATTGCTGCAACCGCATCACGCAGAGCGGCCTGTTCTTCGGGCGAGATGACCTCGGGAACCACTTGGCTCCAGCCGGTGGGATCCGTGACCACGGGTACGGCGACCGGACCGTAAAGGTCGGGCCATTCGCCATTGAGGAGAACTTGCGCGGGTATCGCCATTTTGGCTCCACTCCCGATAAAGCCCACCACGTCGGTTACTGCGTGAGCGGTAGCAAGCTCTGTTGTTCTGCCTGCCGTGAAGTGTGTAAAGAAGGGCTTGATGGCTGCGCGAACGTCGGGCAGTTGCGCCTGGACGAACGCGTAGGCGGCGGGAACGTCGCCTCGCTCGATGAGTGACAGCGCCTGTGTGCGGGCCGCACGGATTTCCTCGGGCAGGTCGGCGAGGGTGCGCCCGTCGGTGGCGACGCCAATGAGCTCATCGACTCGGCTCTGTTCCACCCCGCGAACTCGAATAGTGCTCCACATGGGCACGAGATGATCTCCGTGCTGCCCCCACATCTCGGCATCAACCATGGGGCGCGTGACACCCAGATCCGCGGCGATTTCGCGGCGAAAGCGGAGCGAGTCAGACCACGCAGCCGCGCCCAATATGCGATGCCGACTCACCACATCCGACAAAACGTGCAGGGCGAGTTCCACCGGGTTCGATTGCACAATCACAATCGGCTCCGCGTCCATCCTCGCGATATCCGCCGCGGACTCCTCGAAAATTGCTCGATTCGTGGCGGCAAGTTTGCTGCGGTCTGCGGCCAGGCTCGTGATGGTGGCACCGGCCATCATGACAACAATGTCTGCCCCGCTTGTTGCAACATCCGTTCCGACCTCAAGGCGCGGGGCGCGATCGGCAAAGGCATCGTGGAGGTCGGCTCGTAAACCCCAGAGCTCTGATTCGTGTGCGCCGCCAGCGTGGCCGATGAGATGAAGCGACCCATCCAGGGGGATGATTTCGCGCTCCAACAGTTGCGCGGCAACCTGCCGCCCGCAACTACCTGTGGCGCCAATGATGGCAAGCTTCATGAGTGACGTCGCCTCCTTGGCAGTCGATTTCGATTCGTGCTCGCTCGGTGCGTACTCGACTCCCCAGCCTAGGACTGTCGAAGCGAGCGCTTCGCCAGTAACCGGCGGCTGTGGGCCCACGAGCAGGTTCTCGATCTACCAACGCCACGAACTGCACCGGCAAAAGCCGGCTTCGATTCGTGCCCTCGGCAGGACTCGAACCTGCGACCAAGAGATTAGAAGGCTCCTGCTCTATCCTCTGAGCTACGAGGGCGAAGGGCCAGCGTTTCAGCCCAATCGGAGTTTATCAGGCGGATTCTTGGCGACGAGCTGGCCGGTGAGATACGCGCCGTGGAGTTGGTAGTTGTCCCGCTTCTGGCGGCGTGCACACGGTTAGCGAGCCACTCGTCGACGTGTGATCAATGCGGCGCCGATGGCGGTGAGGAGCACAGATCCGCCAAAAAGGATTCCCGCTTGCACCACGTTCTGCCCTGTGTCAGGGAGCACGCGCTCTTCCGGTGTCGGTTGCGGTGTCGGTTCCGGTGTCGGGGTGGGTGAGCCTCGGAGCTTCAGAAAAAGATGCAGGGTGGCTCCATTTGTGATGCCGTAGAAGTCCAACGTCTTGCCGTCCAGAAGCTGACGTCCGGCAAACATGAGTTGTTGCTGGTCTGGCGGGATGCCCCAGTTGTTCTGAATTCTCGCTTTGACGTTATCAATGGACATTGAACCGTAACCAACCAAAGAGGATTTTCTTCCGGTGAGTGTCACGACGTCAAACAGAAAGGTGTCTTCCCCTGCGAAGGCAGGGCTGACGCTACCGACTGAGCCCGTGAGACCGAGGGGGACACCGAGGGGGAGACCAACGGACAGGCCAACGGACAAACCAATCGCCACACCCGCGAGAATCAACCGACGTCGCGTCTTTCCCCGAGCGCCGTGAGACATCATTGTGGTTCTCTCTCTGGCGGCCCGAGTTACGGCCCCCCGCGTGAGCCCCAACGGTAGCACTCTTCCCACTTTGGCCCGCGGGGCGCGTGCATCAGTGTTGAGCGTTCTCAAGCCTGCAGGGAGTTCACCAGACTTAAAGGATGCGCCCCACACCCGAAGGTGGGAGGCGCATCCTGGTGAGTCAGACAGCGCGGGGAGATTAGCCCTGAGCTGTGCGACGACGGATCAGAAGTGCGATGCCACCAGCGGCAATCACGCTGAACGCGACGATTCCCGTGGCCGTGAGGTCGAGACCAGTGTCTGCAAGGGTGCAGCTCGCGTTGCCCTCGGTGGAGTCGTTAGATCCCGCTGCACCCCAGAAGGAGCCGCCGCCCGTGACGATTGCCGTTTTAGCAACGGGGTCGAGTGAGGCCGCTGTCGGAACGCTTGCGATCTGGTAAATGTTGCCCTGCTCGGTGGCCAGGAAGATGTCATCTCCAGCTCGAGCGGCTCCCCAAACCGAATCATCCGAAATTGCCACCACACCAACAGCAGTAATCTGCGTCGGAGTGGTCTTGTTGATGTGGAGCAGAATCACGCCATCGGCGTAGACGGTCTCGTTTTGCGCTAC
>CAIVOR010000116.1 GCA_903907615.1 uncultured Microbacteriaceae bacterium
ACCGTGGCGCCCACCTCACTGCAGTAATCGACGAGCAGGCCCACCGACCACTGGGCCACAACCACGCCCTCGAGGCCGGCTTGTTGCAGTGCCTGTTCGATGAGCGTGACGCGCTGAGCGATGGGCAGCAGTGCGCTCTTGCTCGGATTGTGCACCACGACCACGTGCACCTCATCAAAGATTTTGATGGCACGAGAGATCACATCGAGGTGACCCAGGGTGACCGGATCGAACGACCCGGGGAGAACGGCAATTCTGCGCATGAGTCCAGCCTAATTCTTGTCGAGGAATGCGCGCTCGGATTCGTCGAGGCGTCTGGTCATGGCCTCCCGCAGCGCGGAATGCGCGGCGAACTTCGGGTCGTCGGCGAGGATGCCCGCGGCCACGTCGCGCGCCTCGGCGATGAGGTCACCATCGCGCGTCACGCGCAGCAGGCGCAGACCAGATCGTCCACCCGACTGTCGCGCACCCAGCACGTCGCCCTCTGAGCGCAGTTCGAGGTCGATGCGGGCAAGTTCGAATCCGTCGAGTGTGGCGGCCACGGCCTCAACGCGTTCGCGCGCCACGGTGTCGGGCTCGGCGTCCGTCACAAAGAGTGCCAAGCCCGGTACTCCGCCTCGACCCACGCGCCCGCGCAACTGGTGCAGCTGCGAAACGCCGAAGCGGTCGGCATCGAGCACGACCATGGTGGAGGCGTTGGGCACGTCCACGCCCACCTCAATCACGGTGGTGGCCACGACCACGTCAATCTCGCCGTCGGCGAAGGCGCGCATGATGCTGTCTTTCTCGTCACTCGAGAGGCGGCCGTGTAAGGCTTCGATGCGGCGACCGGCCAGAACGGGCAGGGCTCGCAACTGCTCGACGACGTCGGTCACGGCTGAGAGCCTCTTGGGGGCATCCTCTTCCCCGCCGCCCGTTGGCCCGGCAGTCAACGAAGTTGACGTATCGATCCCGCCGCCATCGTCTTCTTCGAGCGTCGCCGCATCGATTGCCGGACACACCACAAACGCCTGCCGACCCAGTGCGAGTTCTTCGGCCACGCGCTCCCACACGCGCGACATCCATCCGGGATGTTCGGCCAGCGCCACACAGTGCGAGGTGATGCCGGCGCGCCCGGCGGGCAGCTCGCGAATCACGGAGACGTCGAGGTCACCGAAGGCCGTCATGGCAACGGTGCGCGGGATGGGCGTGGCTGTGAGCACAAGCGTGTGCGGAACGTTCTCCGCCTTGGCGTGCAGGAGGTGCCGTTGCTCAACGCCAAAGCGGTGCTGCTCGTCAATCACCACGAGGCCGAGGTCAAAAAACTGCACGTTGTCCTGCAGCAGCGCGTGGGTGCCGATCACGATGCGTGCCTGGCCGGCGGCCGCGCGCAACAGCGCCGCCCGCTTTTGTGCGACCGGCAACTGTCCGGTGATCAGTGTGGGCGCGAGCAGCGTGCACAGTTCGGGGCCGAGCACCTTCTCCACCGAACGCAGGTGCTGGGCGGCGAGCACCTCGGTGGGAGCGAGGAGAACGGCCTGCCCACCGGTGTCGGCAACCTGGAGCATGGCGCGCAGAGCCACGAGCGTCTTTCCCGACCCCACCTCACCCTGCACGAGCCGGCTCATGGGAATGTCCGCCGAGATGTCGGCGGCAATTTCGGCGCCCACCTGTGTCTGATCGCCGGTGAGCGTGAAGGGCAGGGCGGCATCAAATTGCGCGAGCATGCCGGCGTCCGAGGCCGGTCGCGGAGTGGCCCGGTGCGATCGTGCCTCGGCCCGGCGCTCGAGCAGGGCAGCCTGCAGCACGAGCGCCTCGACAAAGCGCAGCGTGTCGCGTGCCCGTTGCCAATCACGCTGTTCGGTGGGCTGGTGCACGAGGCGCAGTGCCTCGGCAAAGGGCAGCAGTCCACGCTCGGCACGCTGGGCGTCGGTGAGCACACCGTCGAGTGGGTCATCCACGCCCTCGATGGTGGGCAGCACGAGCGCGATGGTCTTCGCCATTTGCCAGCTCGAGAAGGTGGACGTGGCGGGGTAGAGCGGGAGGGGCTGCTTGGCCCACGCCTCAGCATCTCGCTCGGTGTCGTCGTCAAAGAGTTCGTAGTCGGGATGCGCCAACTGGAGCGTGCCTCGGTACCGGCCGACTTTGCCGGCGAAGATACCGCGTGAGCCGGGAGCGAGGTCCCGCTCGCGCCAGGCCTGATTGAAGAACGTGAGCGTGATGGTGCCGCCCGAGCCATCGGTGAGGCGCACCTCAAGAATTGACCCGCGCTTGGCCCGCATGGGGCGCGAGCGCACGTCGAGCACCTCGGCCACGATCGACACGTTCTCGTCGAGGGGCACATCCGCGACGGCCGTGAGCTCGCCGCGCGAGGCATAGCGCCTCGGAAAATGCCCCACGAGATCGCCCACCGTGATTATTCCAAAAGCCTTTGCCAAGGCTGTCGCCGTCTTGCCACCCACGAGCGCATCGAGTTTGGCGTCGAGCGGGGAGAGATTCACCCTTTCAGCGTAGGCGCGCGAGCCATATGCTTTGGGGGTGACGCGCATCATCGCCGGATTTGCCGGA
>CAIVOR010000117.1 GCA_903907615.1 uncultured Microbacteriaceae bacterium
GCCTGATCGAGCTGGCCCACGGTTGAGGCACTGAGATAGTCGAAGCCGTAGGCCTCGGCCAACGCCCTGAGGTTGACGTCCTGGGGGGTCAGCATCACTCGGTCAAAATCGGGGCGATCCGCGGTTGCCGCCACCTCGAGCGAGTCGAAGATCGTTCCGCCGCCATCATTGGCCACCACAATCTGCAGGCGCGGGCGCGGCTGACCGGGCTCCGCCCAGAGTCCGCCCGCGTCGTGCAACAGGGTGAGGTCGCCCAGCACAACTCGGGTGAGAGCTCCCGAAGCCAGAGCAATGCCGCCGGCCGTTGACACCGTGCCGTCAATGCCCGCCAGTCCTCGGTTGGCAAAGACCGGGATCTTCTTCCCGGGCACCACGCGATCGGCCACACGAATAATGCGAGAGGCGCCAAACACCAGCCGGTCATGCGGCCAGGTTGCGCGCCACACCGCGTCGACAAGCAGTTCGCGCGTCAGCGGCGTGCGCACGGCCGCCAGTTCTGCCTGGGCGTATTCACGCTTACTCGCCGCGTCCGTGGCTCGGCTCGCCGCGATGTCGGGGGCACGCGCGGCTGGAGCCGAGTCCGCCTGTCGTTGCTCATACTCGGCGAGCGCTTCCGATCCCACGCGAAGCCACGCGCCGAGCCACTGCGCATCGGTTTCCCCCGGAGCCACGCTCACGCTATCCACGACTGCGGAAACCGCATGACCGGGATTCAGGTCTTCGCCGCCCGAGCGCACCACGATGGTCTCGATATCGGAGCGCCCCGCAATCAGCGCGGGAATTTGTCGGCCGAGAGTGGGATGACCACACACCACGATGCGCTCAATGGCGTCGGTAAGTTCGGCCGTATCGAGCGCCGCGCGATAGTGCGAAACCAGGTTGCGTCCAAACCGGGCACCCGACGACACCTCGGCGATGAGCGGCCAGCCGCCCTCGTGCGCTATTTGCTCGGCTTCGGGACCAGCCGAGGCGCCCGCAATGATGAGCGTGCGAGGTCCGCGAGGCAAAACCAGTGCAGTGTGGTCGCGCGGGGCCAGTGGCGCCACCGAACCGGGTCGCGGTTGCGGACGTTGAGCGCTCGAGAGCGGCTCGCGGTAAGCCAGATTCAGATGCACGGGTCCCGGGCGTCCGGGGAAAGCCGGAGCGTGACCGAGCGATGCCGCCCAGGCTTCTGTTGCCCTTGTCTGAGCCGTCTCACTGTCATGCTGAATGTCGACCGGGGCAGGAATGTCACGCAGGAGGCGAACGCTGCCACCAAAGATGCCGGCCTGAACCGTCGTCTGGTTACTGCCAATACCGTGCAGTTCTTCCGGGCGATCGGCGGTGAGCAGAATCAGGGGAATGCCGGCGTGATGGGCTTCGAGAACCGAGGGGTGCAGGTTGGCGACGGCGGAACCCGACGTGGTGATCACTGCCGCCGGTCGACCCGTCTCACTGCCGATGCCGAGGGCGGTGAACGCCGCGGCACGCTCGTCGATGCGCACCACCACGCGCACGGCACCCTCGCGCTCAAGTTGAGCGGCGGCAAGTGCCAGTGCCTGCGAACGAGCGCCCGGACACACCACCACCCATTCCAGGCCGTGGGCAATCAGCGTCTCGAGGAGTGCAAAAGCCGAGCTCGTGGCCGGCGACGTCTCCACGGGAGCGTCACTCACGGGTGTCGTCATCCTTGTCGAGGTCGCGCTGAAGGCGGCGAAGGAAGTCAGCGTCGTCATCGGGGCCCTGCGGACGAGATGGTCCTGAACGGCGTCCCTGACCGGTCGGGCCGGACGACGGCGAACCGGGCATCGCCGACGCTCTGCGCGGGCGGCCGACAAAGAACCACAGGAGCGCGCCGACCAGGGGGAGGAAAATGATGACGACAATCCACACGGGCTTGGGAAGCCCACTGACACGCAAGCGCTCGGCAAGGATGGCGTCTACCGCGGCAAAGATCTGAAGTACCACGGTGACGGCCACGAGAATCAAAAAGAGCCGAACCACATCTCAGAGTCTAGGCAAGAGACGTAGACTCTCACCTCGTGAAGAAGTTTCCGCTGTGGTTGGTCTACACGCTGCTCCGCTTGGCGTTCTTCGTCTTACCGTTCGTGGTGCTCATCCTGTTCAACGTCACGTGGTGGATTGCTGCCCTCCTAGCGGCCATCATCGGGCTAGATCGGAAGAGCACACGTCTGAACTCCAGTCACTAATGCGCATCTCGTATGCC
>CAIVOR010000118.1 GCA_903907615.1 uncultured Microbacteriaceae bacterium
CCAGCTCGACCCGCTCTGGCGCGGCGGGCACTACTACGAAGCCGTCGACGGGGACGGGCCACACCGCGGTCTGGCACTGGCGCGACGCATCAGTTTTCAAAACTTCCGCACCCCCGCCGAACTCAACGAACGTTTCGACCGGCAGGCACAGAGTGACATCAGCCCCCTGGGGCAGGGCGGTAGGTTCGCTGTGGCCAGCTACCTCGACTTCCACGGCAACAAGTTCACGCGTCGGTTCGATGCCAACAGCTACCTCGTCCTGGTGGAGTCCATGAATTCGCACGATGTGGGTCGGGGGCGCGGCGACATCGACGAGGTCCTCGCCGCGATTACGGTCCCCACGCTCGTACTGGGCATCGTTGACGACCGTTTCTTTCCCTTCCTCGGCCAGCAGCGCATCGCGCGCACTGTCCCGGGCAACATCGATGGGGACGTGCCCTACGCGCTCGACTCCGAGTTTGGCCACGACGCATTTCTGATCGAGGCCGATGAGGTTGGCGCCCAGTTGCGCCGCCTGCTCGACACCCGCGTTTAAACCGGTGTGTGCCTCGCGCGTCGCGGGCGCGTAGCGGGCGCCTGAAACACCGGGCGATGAATCGTCGCCAGGATGTGAATCGCCATGGTCAGCACGACAATCTCCAGAACATTCCGCACGGTCATCACCGTGACCATGACTGGATTCGCCACCAGGACGAGGTCGTAATAAAACGGATAGAACACCTGGGTGAATAACGCCATCACGAGCGACACGATGGCCACGGGGGCAAAACGGGTGCGCTCCACGATGAGCCCGAGCACCACGGGAGCAATGATCCACGTCATGTACTGAGGCGAGCCCACCTTGTTAAACACGATAAGGCACATCACCAGAGCCAAGCCGAGCGGCGCCAGCAGTCGAATCCCCGACGTGCCCCGACGCAACCGGAACCACCCGAGGGCGAGCACGATCACAACGGCCAGGCCCAGAACGATGTTGCTCGCCGCACCCGCTTGGTCCACGCCGGCACCGGCCACCTGAAACGTGAGCAGGTCTTGCGCGTAGTAAATGAAATAGCCCGGAACCTGACAAATGCTCAACCACACGAACGGGGTGGCCAGAGGAGACTCAATCTGGATGCCCCGGTTCGTCTGTTGCGTGAGGAACGTCGTGAGCTGTGCTCCCCCGCCGAGCAGAAACGCCACGAGAACAATGGCGGCCGATGCAATAACGGCGGCCACGACCACGGTCCACCGGCGACGTAGCACGGCTACCGCCGCCAGCACGAGCGCTGCCGGCCACACCTTGATCCACGTGGCGAGAGCGAGGAGAACCGCTGCCAATCGTGGTCGTGTGAGCAAGAACATCATTCCCAAAACGGCGAGGGGTGCGACGACCGAGTCAAGACGCCCAAGGGTGATGGGGCCCAAACAGACCACGAACGCAATCCACCACCAGGCGGCCCCCACCCGGCGTGCCGGGCGACGCCAGCCGCCGACCAAGAAGAAAAAAGCCAGCGCATCGAGCAACGAGACCATGACAAGCCAGTTCTGCGGATACGTGCCCATGCCCGGCAGGGCCGACACGAGGAGCGGGATGAGCGCGGCAATCGGGTACACCCAGGGCTCCGTGATGCCCACGACGCCGAGGCCGTCGAGGGCCTGCTCAACCCAAATCGTGTAGATGCCCGTGACGTCGCCGAGAGGTTGATTGGGCGCCGCGAAGTTGAGCCACGACGTCCAGACGTGAGCCGCTGCGAACGCTATCCAGAGGGTTGCCGGATGCGTGTACCAACGCGTGCGCGGTGCACTGCTGAGTTCACCCGACGCCATGTTTCTCAACAATACCGGCGATGACCGGACCCAGATGCGGGGCGATGTCCGACGCGCCGAAGGGACCACCGGAACCGGCCCGCAGGGCGGCCAGCCCGTGAATGAGAACTGCGGTAGCCGCCAATTCGGCCGCGCGGAATGACGGGGCACGCTGCCCAACAGAGCTCGCGTCACCAGTATGCAGCTCGGCCGCATGGGTGGCGAGGAGTGCCCCCACAATGCCCGCGAGAACATCGCCCGTTCCGGCTGTCGCCAACCACGTTGTGCCGGCGGTCACGCAGCGGGCAAAGCGTTCACCCGCGTGGGCGGGCGACACGATCAACGTCACGTGACCCTTCAAAACCACCGTGGTCTGACACCGATCCGCCACCTCCGACGCCGACCCCAGCGGATCGGCGTCAACCTGTTCGCGTGAGACGTTCAGTAGCCGTGCGCACTCCGCGTGGTGCGGCGTCACGACCGTAAGGCCGGTTGCGTGCTCGGCAAGGGGTAACGCACCCGCATCGCACACCGTGGGCTCGCCCGAGGCCAGCGCGCGCGTCACCATTTCCGGCGCGGTGTCCGCGAGGGTCCACTCGGTGCCCGAGCCCAGCAGCCACGCCTGCACACGCCCGTCGACCAGTACGGTCTCGGGGCGCCGCTGCATCACGCGTTCGGCCACCTCAGGGTCTCCGAGAAAGCGCACCATGCCCACACCCGTGGCATGGGCGGCGTCCACCCCCAGAACGGCGGCGCCGGGATACGCAGCGCTCCCGGTAATCACACCGAGCACGCCGTGACGGTACTTGTCATCAGTCGTGGCGGGCACGCGGATGCCG
>CAIVOR010000119.1 GCA_903907615.1 uncultured Microbacteriaceae bacterium
ACTCAGCGCGACGGCGTCGTAGGCGAGGCCGCCGCTTGTCAGGTCGGCGGGAGTCAACCACGCACGAGCGCTGTCGGAGAGGCCGAGATCGGTCGGACTACTCTCGGCGGGCAGGTTGTCAATGGCACCGGCAAACGTATCGCCACGTCGCGCAATGATCTCCGCGATTTCAGTTGTGTAGAGCGGTCTCGCTCCGTAAACCAGCCATTTCACGTATTTACACTCTCACACTCCCCCTGCCAGCGTTGTCTGGCTGACGGGAGCGTGTTACGCCAGCGAGAGAGCGGCGATGGTTTCGCCGTAACGTGTTTCGCCGATGTCGACAAAACCGAGCGTGTGAAAGAACTCTCCGGGGCTGTCGTCACCGGGCTCCCAAAGCACGGTGATCTGGTCGAACCCTCGCGACCGGGCTTCCGCAGCGAGCGATTCAACGGCAAAGCGTCCGACACCTTGTCCCTGCGCCTCGGCGGCAATGTGAATGCGCCAAATGCAGCTCTGAAACTCGGGCTGAGGTGAGTCCTTGTCAAAGTGTCCGCGGATGAATCCCACAACGGTGTCACCGTCGAGAACGACGCGCGGCCATTCGGTATTGGGGGCGAAATAGGCTTCCGCAATGGCATAGGACGGCGGGGCGATGAACGCCTCTTGTCCGCGCTTGAGCGTGAGATTGTTGGCCGCCACGATGGTGCGGCCCGAGAGTTCCTCGAGTGTCAAGTTGCCCATGTCCTCAGGATACGTCCCATTTGCGACAGCGAGGTTACGGGACGGTAAAGGTACGTGCAAGGAACGAAGGACGCAGGTTGTGCCCGACACGACGGCAAATTGGTTTCGCCGGCCCACATAGCGTTCAATGGAGGGGTGTTGAGGGCAATCTGGCGGCGGATGCGGCAGTACCCTGCCCTCACCGGAGCCGTGGTCATCGCCGCCGTCGGCGGAGGTTTCGAGCTGGCGGGCATGCACGACATCGCCCGATGGACCATCAGCGCCTACGCCCTGCTCGTCGCCGTGATCGAAGGCGTGGGCATGGTGCGCGCCCTCCTCAAAAAGAAGTGGGGCATCGATGTTCTTGCGGTAACGGCCATTGTGGCCACCGTCGTCGTGGGCGAGTATTGGGCCGCGCTCATCATCGTGATCATGTTCACGGGAGGCGAGGCGCTCGAAACGTTTGCTGCGGGTCGTGCCAAGCGCGAGTTGACGGCGCTCTTGAATCGCACGCCGCTGATTGCCCACCGTCTCGTGGGCGACGAGCCGCAGGACGTTGCCGTGGGGGAGGTCAACCTCGGTGATTTGCTCATTGTGCGTCCCGGCGAACTGGTTCCCGTTGACGGCGTCTTGGTCTCTGATGCCGCCACCCTCGATGAGTCGTCACTGACCGGCGAGAGTCTGCCGGTCGACCGCGTTGCCGGAGACGAACTGGTGTCGGGGGCCGTGAATGGAGCCGCCGTTCTGACGATGCGCGTCACGGCTCGTGCCGAGGACAGTCAGTATCAGCGCATCGTTGCTCTTGTGGCGGAAGCCGCCGAATCCAAGGCCCCCTTTGTGCGCATGGCCGACCGCTACGCCGTGCCCTTCACGATTGCCGCGTACGTGTTCGCTGCGATCGGCTGGTTGTGGAGCGGTGACCCGGCACGATTTGCTGAGGTCTTGGTGGTGGCCACGCCGTGTCCACTCATCATTGCCACACCGGTTGCCTTTATCGCCGGCATGAGCCGCCAAGCGCGACACGGCATCATCGTCAAAAACGGCGGCACGCTCGAGAAGCTTGCGCGCATTCGCACCGCGGCCTTCGACAAGACCGGCACGCTCACTTACGGCCAGCCGGCCCTCGCCTCGATTCACGCGCAGAAGGGGTGGGCCGATAACGACCTCTTGGCGCTCGCCGCTTCGGCCGAGCAGTATTCCGCGCACACGCTCGCGCAATCAATCGTTACGTCGGCTCGATCCGTGGGCCTCGACATCGCTCCGGCCACCGACGTCGTCGAAACGACGGCGCACGGCCTGACCGCTCGCGTGGGCGGCACGACCGTCGTGGTGGGAAAATTCGGGTTCATCGCCGAGATCGATCCGCACGCCACCCGGGTAGAACTCGTCCCCGGTGAAGTGGGCGTCTACCTTGCGTGTGACGGCGCTTACGCCGGCGCAATCATTCTGCGCGACGAAATTCGCCCGGATGCCCGAGAGACCATCGCCTGGCTCGGTCGCCTGGGCGTCACGCACACGGTGATGCTCACCGGCGATGCTGTGGCCACGGCACAACACGTTGCCGATCAGCTCGGCGTGACCGACGTCGACGCCGACTGCCTGCCCCTCGACAAAGTGCGCCGGGTTCGGGAGCTCACCCATCGACCGGTGATGATGGTGGGCGACGGCGTCAACGACGCGCCGGTTCTCGCGGCGGCCGATGTGGGCGTGGCCATGGGAGCTCGCGGGTCAACCGCGGCCAGTGAATCGGCCGATGTCGTCATCATGAAAGATGACCTCTCGCGCGTGGCACGTGCCGTTGAGATCAGCAAAGAGACGATTCGCATTGCCACTCAGAGCATCTGGATCGGCATGGTTTTGAGCCTCGGGCTCATGGTGGTCGCCGTGTTTGGTCTGCTTCCCGCGATTGTGGGAGCCACGCTGCAGGAGATCATCGATCTGGTCACGATTCTCAATGCGCTTCGCGCCCTGGGCGGCAAGGCGAACGTGGTCCGCCTTGTTGCGCAGGTGGCCGCGGTGCCGCCTGCGTCGTCTACGCCGGCGTAACGAGGTTTCGGAACGCGTCGTTGCCGAGCAGCGACCCGTCGGCACGCACCACGAGCACGGCGACATCTCCGCGCGCGGTCACGTAGTCCAGAGTTTCGGCACCTCCCGCGATGATGGC
>CAIVOR010000120.1 GCA_903907615.1 uncultured Microbacteriaceae bacterium
ACGCGAACCCTGGGTCGCACACCAGGTGAACCGTGCCGACCTCGACGTGGTGTTTTCTCCCATGCAGACGATGGGTTCGTGGGGGAGAAAGTATCGCCTCATCCTCACCGTCCACGACTTGATCTACTTCCGGCATCGGACCCCACCGCCGCAGTTCGCCTGGCCACTGCGTCTCCTCTGGCGGCTTTACCACTTGTTCTGGTGGCCACAACGGCGGTTGTTGAACCGAAGTGATGGCGTCGTCGCCGTGTCGCGAACGACCGCTGACCTCATCGCCGCACACCACCTATCGAAGCGTCCTGTTTTCGTGGTGCCGAATGCGGCCGATCTTCCGTCGGTGACGACCGCTCCGCGCGCCTTTGCCTCGCGGTCAAAACAGGCCGTGTACATGGGCTCATTTATGCCGTATAAAAATGTGGAAACGATAGCGCGAACGGCATCACTTCGCCCCGAGTGGCAATTTCATTTCTTGAGCCGAATAGCACCCAAGACGCGAGAGGCGCTCATGAAACTGGTGAGCTCCGACAACGTCATCTTCCACAACGGTACGTCCGAGGATGAATATCAACAGATTCTGAACGATTCACGGGCGCTCATTTCTGCCTCCCTCGACGAAGGTTTTGGCATCCCACTTATTGAAGCCATGGCTGCCGGAACTCCGGTCGTCGTCAGTGACATCGAGATCTTCCACGAGGTAGCCGGCGACGCTGCTCTTTTTGCAACACCCACTGATCCGCTGGCCTTTGCGTCTGCCCTCGATCGGTTGGACGACGGCCCCACGTGGGAGGCTCTGTCACGAGCATCACGAGCTCAGGCGAAAACCTTCTCGTGGCGTGCCTCGGCCGAGCGCCTACTCGATGTCCTCGATGAGGTTGGTGGCACCCGTGGCCTCGGCGAGCGCACTCAAGAACTCACTTGATCCACCGTCAACTCGAACGCTGGCGAGTCGGTCGGCTTTGGTCTCACCGCGATTGACAATGATGATCGTGTCGCGTCGACGATGGGCCAGCTCGACGAGCCTGAGACCGCTGTTCACGACGAGCGAGGAGCCCACTGCAATCAGCACGTCGGCGCGCGTGATGAGCGCGGTCGCCGCCTGATAGACCTTGGGCGGCACGAATTCTCCGAAGAACACGACATCGGGTTTGAGGATGCCACCACACACCGTGCACTCGGGCACCTCGACGGTTTCCCACCCCACCACGTCGGTATCACCGTCGGGTGCGAGTTCAGGGTCGGGCATCTGTGCCAGCCAGGGGTTGAGCACGGCAACGCGATGTTCCACACTTTCCCGGTCGTACATCTGGCCACACTCAACGCAGCCCACTCTGCTCAGTGTGCCGTGGAGGTCGACCACGTGCGCACTCCCGGCCCGACGATGGAGCCCGTCGACGTTCTGACTGACGATTCCCGTAATGGCACCGCATTGCTCCATGGCCGCGAGTGCGAGGTGCCCAGAATTCGGCTCGGCACCAGCAAAGCGACGCCAGCCGAGGTGGGCGCCAGCCCAGTAGCGCCGGCGGGAATCAACCGATCCGATGAAGTCGGCAAACTTCATAGGCGTTCGCTTTGAGGCGCCCTGGCCACGGTAATCGGGAATTCCCGAGTCGGTGCTCACACCGGCTCCGGTCAACACGGCCACGCGTTTTCCGGCAACGAGGCGCGCAATCTCGCTCGCCTGCTGCGTCGCAGGCGAATCCGCTTGTGCCGTCACCATAGAGTGAGCATACGAAACGGGTGTTTCGCGAATGTTTCTACAGTGAGATTTCTTTTGGCCCACATCATCTCGGTTACGTCAGCAGATGCGCGCATGCGCGACTACACAGACTTGACCGATGTCGCCCTGCGGAAGGTCCGGGAACCTGCCGAGGGCATCTACATCGCAGAATCTCCGAAGGTGATCCGGCGGGCCATCGCGGCTGGCCATGTGCCGCGCTCGGCATTGGTCTTGTCCGAGAAGGCCGACGACGTGATGCACGCGCTCGGCGACCATGACTGCCCGGTCTATGTCGGCAGTCCCGACGTGCTCGAGAGCATCGCCGGCTTTCACCTCCACCGGGGCGCCTTAGCCTCTTTTGAACGTCCAGGTTTGCCTCTACTCGCAGACATCGTGACGGACGCCACCACAATCGTCATCTGCGAAGACATCGTTGACCACACCAACGTGGGGGCAATCTTCCGCGCTGTTGCTGGGATGGGTGCCGATGCTGTCGTCATCACGCCCCAGTGCGCTGATCCGCTCTATCGGCGCAGCGTTCGGGTGTCTATGGGCGCGGTATTCCAGGTCCCGTGGACGCGGAGCCTCGATTGGGAGTCAACCCGCAAAACTCTCCATGACAACGGTTTTCACATCACCGCGTTAGCGCTGAGC
>CAIVOR010000121.1 GCA_903907615.1 uncultured Microbacteriaceae bacterium
CAGTGGCTCGCGATGTAAGTGACGCCAGCAGAGGCGGCCGTCCGTGGCATAAAGAAGTCCGCCAAGCCACCCGAGACATCGTTGATGTACTGAGCGCCACTCTCGACCGCCAAAATCGCGGTGGAAGCATTCATGGTGTCGATGCTCACCGCTACGCCCGCCGCCGAAAGAGCAGAAACCACCGGCATCACACGGAACTGTTCCTCCTCGGGCGTGACGCGTTCGGCTCCGGGTCGCGTTGATTCGCCTCCCACGTCGACGATGTCAGCGCCCTGAGCGGCCAGTTCCATGCCGCGTTCGATAGCGGCACGCCTGTCGAAGTAGTCGCCGCCGTCGCTAAACGAATCAGGGGTGACGTTGAGTACGCCCATGATGAGCGTTCGCCGCTCAGCCATCCGTGTCACTCCGCATGAGACCCATTATTTCGGAACGGGCGGCTGGGTCACTCAGCTCGCCACGCGACGCCACCGTAATCGTTCGGCTCGACATCTGTCCGACGCCACGGGCAGTCACGCACTGATGCGCACTATCGAGAACCACGAGCACTCCCCGGGGAGCCAGGGCCGTGTCGAGCGCCGAGGCAATCTGTTCGCCGAGTCGCTCCTGAAACTGGGGTCGCGCCGCAAGTGTCTCCACCACACGCGAAATGCGACCGAGACCGATAAGGGACGCGCCGGGCAGGTAAGCCACGTGCGCCTGGCCCACAAAGGGAAGCAGGTGATGCTCGCACACCGAACGCACCGCAATGTTGGTGACGATGACAGCATCGCTGTCGGGCTCGGCCGGCATGGTTTCGGTGAGCAACGTTTGCGGATCGACGCCCACCCCGGCAAAAAGCTCTTCATAGGCATCGGCGACGCGCGCGGGTGTCTCACTCAGTTCCGCTCGCGCGGGGTCCTCACCCACCGCAGCCAGAATTTCAACCACGGCACGGGCAATCCGTTCGCGGTCAACGGCCACGCTGCGCTCCCTAGTTTGCTGTGGCCGGGCGCGGCGGAGTGCGTCGCGTGGCGCGTGGCTTGGTGGGCTTTTGCTCAACGGCGGCAGCCACCTCCGCTACCGGCTTCTTGGCCGGAACCTTGACGGGAGGCTTGTTCGACGTGGGACGCTTCGAACTCGACAACCACTGCGCCCGCCGAGCCAGCTTCTTGACCGGCTTGAAGATTTCGGCCAGCTGGTCGTGGTCGAGTGTTTCTTTGTCGAGCAGCTCTGAGGCCAACTTGTCGAGAACCGCACGGTTGTTGGAAATGACCTTGTACGCCTCGTCGTGTGCCTGTTCGATCAGGGCGCGAACCTCGGCGTCGACCATCTGAGCCATCTGCTCGGAGTAGTCACGCTGGTGACCCATGTCGCGACCCAAGAAGACCTCGCCCGATGCCGCACCGAGCTTGACCGCGCCAACCGAAGCGGTCATGCCGAACTCGGTCACCATCTTGCGAGCGATGTTGGTGGCCTTTTCGATGTCGTTAGAAGCGCCGGTGGTGGGGTCGTGGAACACGATCTCCTCAGCGACGCGACCGCCCATGGCGTAGGTGAGTTGGTCGAGCAGCTCGTTGCGCGTGATGGAGTACCTGTCTTCGAGGGGCAACACCATGGTGTATCCGAGCGCGCGACCGCGCGGCAGAATGGTCACCTTGGTCACCGGGTCGGAGAAGTTCATGGCGGCTGCGGCGAGCGCGTGGCCACCCTCGTGATACGCCGTGATCAGCTTTTCCTGGTCGCGCATGACACGGCTGCGACGCTGCGGGCCGGCAATGACGCGGTCAATGGCCTCGTCGAGTGCGCGATTGTCGATGAGCTGGGCATCCGAGCGCGCAGTCAGCAGCGCGGCTTCGTTGAGCACGTTGGCCAGGTCGGCACCCGTAAAGCCGGGCGTCTTGCGCGCCACAACCTCCAGGTTGACGTTGGCCGACATGGGCTTGCCCTTGGCGTGCACTTCAAGAATCTTTTTGCGGCCCAGCAGGTCGGGGGCGTCCACGCCCACCTGACGGTCGAAACGACCGGGGCGCAACAGTGCCGGGTCGAGGATGTCGGGGCGGTTCGTGGCCGCGATCAGGATGACGTTGGCCTTGGGGTCAAAGCCGTCCATCTCCACCAGCATCTGGTTGAGGGTCTGCTCGCGCTCGTCGTGACCGCCGCCCATTCCGGCGCCCCGGTGACGACCCACGGCATCGATCTCATCGATGAAGATGATGGCGGGCGCTGCCTGCTTGGCCTGCTCGAACAGGTCGCGCACGCGCGACGCGCCCACACCTACGAACATCTCGACGAAATCAGAACCCGAGATGGCGAAGAAGGGAACGCCGGCCTCGCCGGCTACGGCACGGGCCAGAAGGGTCTTTCCGGTTCCGGGAGGACCGTAGAGCAGCACACCCTTGGGGATGCGGGCACCCACGGCCTGGAACTTGGCGGGCTCTGCCAAGAAGTCTTTGATTTCGCGCAGTTCTTCAACGGCCTCGTCGACGCCGGCAACATCGTCAAACGTGACAGTGGGTGTTTCCTTCGTGACGAGTTTGGCCTTGGACTTGCCGAACTGCATGATGCGGTTTCCACCGCCGCCCATCGACGACAGCATGAACCAGAAGAACGCGCCGATCAGAAGGATGGGCAGCATAAAGCCAAGCGTGGAGAGGATCCAGTTCTCGCGAGGCACGTCGTCGTTGAAGCCGTTGACGAGCGTGGCGTCATTGACAGCCTGAACAATTTCTTGACCGCGCGGGGTGACCCAGTAGAACTGCACCTGCTCGCCGTATTTGGGGTCGGCCGTGGTGAGTTTGAGGTCAACACGCTGATCGGTGTCGACAATCGTCGCCTGAGCGACCTTGCCACTGGAGAGCATCTTGAGGCCCACCTCGGTGTCAACCTGCTGGTAGCCATTCATGCCGATGAGGGCAGAGCCAATCCACACGGCCGCAATAGCCAAGATGATGTAGATAAAGGGTCCGCGCAGAAGCTTCTTGAAGTTCATAGTGCCTCTTAGGCTATCGGACGCCGGACGTGTGTCTGCTGGATGTCCGCCGAAAGCGGACACAAACTAAGCGTGCGGATCAGCGCCTTCATAAACGTGGGGCGAGAGCACCCCGAGTCCGCGAACGTTGCGGTAGTTCTCCGCATAGTCGAGGCCGTAGCCCACCACGAATGCGGGCGGGATATCAAAACCGACGTACTTCACCTCGACCGGAATTTTGACCGCCTCAGGCTTGCGGAACATCGCGCAGACCTCAACGGATGCGGCGCCGCGAGCCATCATGTTGTTCACCAACCACGACAGCGTGAGGCCGGAGTCCATGATGTCTTCGATGAGGAGCACGTTCTTGCCCGCGACCTCGGTATCGAGGTCTTTGTTGATCTTGACCACGCCGGATGACTGCGTGCTGGCGCCATAGGAACTCACCGCCATGAAATCAATGTGCGCGTGAAATTTGAGCTCGCGCGCGAGGTCCGCCATGAGGATGACGGCACCCTTGAGCACGCCCACCAGGAGCACGTCGCCGTTGGGGTAATCGCGCTCGATTTCGCGCGCCATCTGGGCAATGCGATCGGTGATCTGCTTCTCGGTAAACAGGACCTCGCTCAGGTCGCTCCGTACATCTTCGATATCCACCGCGGCGCCTCTCGTTATTTGTGTTTCGAAACTACACGCCAAAAGACGGCTCGGCCACGGGATTCCGCCGTGTCTTGAGCGCATTCTCGCTGCGGAACACACTGCCTCCGGGCAGGTCAACGGCTGCTTGGCCGTGCCATGCGGTGACGAGCTCATCCACCGCCGCGAGGTGTGCTGCCGAGAGCTGGGTCAGCTCAAGCTCACGGGACAGCCAGAGGCGCAGGCAACGGACACGGATGGCCGGGTGGAGCGGGGCCAGGATTTCCGTGGAGATGATCCCTGCGCTGGTCACGGCAGATGTCACGGTTCCGGCGGCGAGCGCATCCAGGTAGTCGGCGTCGTCGGTGAGCTGGGCGGCCGTTCGAGCTAACGCGTCAGCCACTCCCGGGCCCAGCTCTTTCTCCAGAAGGGGCAACACGGCCGTTCGCACCCGCACGCGCGCGTAGGCCGGGTCGGAATTGTGCGGGTCGTGCCATGCGGCGATGCCCTGATCGGCCAACGACTGGGCCACGATCGTGCGCCGTAGGCCTAGGAGAGGGCGAACAATCGTCACCCCGGGGGCGGCGCTTCCCTTCGTTTCGTGTGGGGTCACGAGCCGCATTCCGGCGAGACTACGTGCACCCGAACCGCGGGCCAAGCCGAGCATCACGGTTTCGGCCTGGTCGTCGAGGGTGTGACCAACGAGCACCGCCGTGGCCTCGGTTTCACGTGCAACTTCTGCGAACGCGGCATACCGTGCCGCCCGGGCGTCCGCCTCCGGACCGGAACCCGTCTCGGCGACTGTGACGCGACGCACCACCACCGGGTTCAGCCCGGCGGACCGTGCCTGCTCCGCCGCACGCTCGGCAATCTCGGCCGAGTCCTCCTGCAGACCGTGGTCCACAATCACCGCACCCGCGCGCACGCCGCACTTGCCCTGCTCAAAGCCCAGGGCCACGGCGAGCGCAAGCGAGTCGGGGCCGCCGCTGAGTGCCACCAAGACCAGGGGCGCGTCATCCGCAATCACCCATCCCCCGGGCAGCACGCACGACGGATCGCGGCGCGCGGTCTGCTTGACCCCGGGCAACGCGACATCCAGCGCCTCGCGCACGGCCCGACGAACGTCGGCCATGGCAGGGG
>CAIVOR010000122.1 GCA_903907615.1 uncultured Microbacteriaceae bacterium
CCGTCGTAACCACCCGAACCATTGGCATCTCCCGTGGCGTGCGTGACCACTATGACGAGTCCCTCGTGAACGATGCGAACATCGCCGAAATCGCGGCCGAGCTCAAACGCGCCGGACACGACCTGCGCATTGTGGTGCGCGACACCGGGCTCGAGGCCATGAATGCCCCTCACCCGGAGACCCACGACCTTCCCGTGCTCACACAACCCATCCGATTGAGCCGTCCCTCGACCAAGAACTGGGTGCTCGAGGGATTTCTGGTGGAGAACCTGCGCTTGGTCAACGAAGAAATCACGGGCATCCTCACTGAGGACTAAGCAACGGAGAACTATGCACCGGAGGACGCGAAAGGGGCTCCGAGTCGCCTCGAAGCCCCTCCTCGTGAAATAACTAAACCTGCAGGGCAGCCTGGAGTTCGATGGTGATGGTGACCTTCTCGCCCACCAGAACGCCACCGGTCTCGAGTGCCGCGTTCCATGACAGGCCAAAGTCTTCACGGTTGATCTCACCGGTCACCGTGGCGGCCAGCTTGTAGTTACCGTAGGGGTCGGTCGCGAAGCCACCGAACTCGAGGTCAAACACAACCGGCTTCGTGACGCCGCGAACCGTGAGGTTGCCGCCCACCTTGTAATCGCTGCCGGCCGCCGTCACCGAGGTCGAGGCGAACTCGATCGTGGGGTGGTTCTCGGCGTCGAAGAATTCGTTGGTGCGCAGGTGACCGTCGCGGCCCTCATCGTTCGTGTTGATGCTGGCAACCTGAGCCGATGCCGTGATCTTGGTCTCCTCGGGGTTCTCGCCCGTGAGGATCGTGGCTGCGAAGCTGCCGAACGTTCCGCGTACCTTGCTGATCATGAGGTGGCGAACCGAGAACGACACCTCGGAGTGCGACGGGTCAACAATCCAGGTGCCGGCTTTGTAGCCGGGGATGGATTCTGCAGTGATGGTCATGGTGGTCCTGTTCTCCGAACACGAATGCTCGGGACGTCTGGTGAGTACACGCCGAATTGGCGTACGGGTCAGATAAGTGCGCGAGGCGTCAGGTTATTCCCGAAGATGGCGCATTTATCACGGACCTGCCAGCGCGATTGTCGCCGGAACAGTTCCGCGCGGTTCTTTGAGGACCACGCAACCGAGGTCACAGGGGGCGTGCCACTTCTCTGCGCCCGGGGCCAGAGAGCGCCGAAAAGTCAGCAACTTGAGCGCGGATTCATCGACGCGCGCCTGTGGAATCACTCCCGAATCCACTGCAGCAACGAGTGTCGCCACGAGAGTGGTCACGTCGATGCCGACGGTAGTGGGGTCCGCAGGGAAAACATAGAGGAGCGCGTCATTTCCTGCAGCCAGCGCAGCCACGGCGTTGGCATAGGGATCTGCGAAACGAGGATCTCCCGATGCTTGAAGCATCAGCATGTCATCGGTGACCGAGATCCCGTCGAACCCGAGGTCCCGACGCAACACGTCGTGCCACGTCGCGGACAGACTGGCCGGAGCCGCATCCACCGCCGGGAAGGCGAGATGCCCAAACATGACGAACGTCGCGCCGGCATCCACGCCCGCCGCGAACGGCACGGCGTCGGTGGCCCGCCACTCCTCACGGCTGACGTTCGCTTCGGGAATGCCTACGTGTGAGTCTCCCGCCGTGCGTCCGTGACCCGGGAAATGCTTGAGTGTACTCGCGACCGATGGCTGCTCGGCGGTCACGGCAGCGCCCACGCGTTCGGCGCTGTCCGCCGGTCCATCGCCAAGCGTGCGACGGTAAATGAATGAGCCGGGGTCCGTCGTGATGTCGGCAACGATGCCAAAGTTCACCGAGATCCCCACAGAAGCGAGGAGCGCGCCGCGTCCGGCGAACGCCTCGGTGGTCGCGCTCACCGGCTGACTCCGCAAATCGTCGGCCCCGGCAAACGGGTC
>CAIVOR010000123.1 GCA_903907615.1 uncultured Microbacteriaceae bacterium
GCCAAGCCCCAGATCAGCGACGACGGCAACGAACGCTTGCGATTCTTAGTCATGGTTCGACGCCCCCAATGTACGAGGGTCGATAAGGCCCAAGACGATGTCGATGAGCAGGTTGATGAAGATGGCGATCACGCCAATCGTCAAGATGATTCCTCGGATGACGGGGAAGTCACGGTAGATAATTGCCTGAATCACTTCAAGCCCGAGTCCCGGGAGGCTGAAGACGGTCTCAATGATGATGGCGCCGCCCAAGAGCCCGGAAAGAATGAGGCCAGTCAGGGTGAGTGTTGATGCCATCAAGTTCGGCAGGGCGTGCCGCATATACAAGCGAGCTCGACTAATTCGTCGGCCGCGGGCAGTTCTCATGTAGTCCTGCTGCAGCACCCCAAAGGTTTCCTGCCGCACCACTCGCGCCACCGCAAACGTGGGGCCAAGTGCGAGGGCGGCAATGGGCAAAACGAAGGTCGCTGGTCCGCCGGCACCACCCGGGGGGAGGACCTTGAGCCAAATGGCAAAAACCAGCACGAGAAGTGTCGCCGCGACATAGGCCGGGAACGAGGCGAGGAAACCGGCGACGGCGCCGAAGACAGTTCCCACAACGGGTCTCCGTCCCCCGCGCGTCACAACACCAATGGCCATTCCCAACGGGATGGCCACAATGAGGACGACGGCGATCGAGCCGAACGCAATAGTCGCCGTGTAAGGCAATTTTGTGAAGATTGTCGTGAGCACCGGCGTGCTGTATCGAAAGCTGGTTCCCAAATCAAGAGAGCCGAGGCCCTGGAGGTAGATTCCAAATTGCTCCCAGAGGGGCACATCCAAATGCAGCTTTTCACGCATGATTGCAATTGAGTCCGCGGTAGCGCCCGGTCCCAGGATGGCAATCGCCGGGTCGCCGGGAATCAAGGGAACAATGAGGAACGTGAGCAGAATGAGGAGGGCCAGCGACAGCACGAGCCCCCCGAGTCGCCGCAGGGCAAACGCACCCCACGGGCTTTTCAGGAGAGCGCGTACACCGCTCACGGGGGCGGGGACTGCTTGCCTCGCCCGCAGGGTTTCGGTCATGCGCCTGCTTCCTGGCCAAGCCCGATCGGGGCGTGCTTGAGGTCCCAGCGAAACGCCGGTTCCATCTCTGCGCCGAGCCTAATGAGTGTCGCCTCATCAAACGCACCACCAACGAGTTGCGCTCCAATGGGCATGCCGTTTTTCCCGACGTGAACAGGAAGCGATATCGCCGGCAGACCTGCGATATTCACAAAACTCGTAAACGAAATGGTTTGGGTTTCAATGAGTCGTGGACCCCCCGGATTTGTATTTGCTTCATCGTAAACGACACCAACTCGAGAAGTGGGTGTCGCTGAGGTGGGGGTCAGGAGTACGTCAAAATCGCGACCCCATTGGGCCACGACCTCGCGCGTTTCCCACTGAAGTTGATTGGCGATTGCCACGTATTCTCCGGCATGGAACGTGAGGGCGCGGTCGAATCGATATTTGACATACGGATCGAGAAGGTGGGCGTTCGCGTGGTCAAACGGGGTTCCCCATACGGATGCGCTGATGACCAAATCGGCGAATCCGATAAGAGCCTGAGGGCTAAACAGGAAGGGCGACACGGGCTCGACGTGGTGACCCGCATGCTCAAGGGCAGCGGCGAGAATTTCCGCGGCCTCAACGCATTCGGGGTCAACGTCAACGCCTGTCGGCGGGTCCAACAACAGTCCGATGCGAAGTCGCGGACCCTGGCCCGAAAGTTCTTCCACGTAGGGGCGAACTGGAGCGGGTGCCGAGTACCAGGCGAGCGGATCAAATTGAGCGAGGACATCAAGAATTGCCGCTGCGTCACCAATGGTGCGCGTAATCGCGCCTTCCGTCGTCGATTGTTCCCAACCGCGAACGTCATTGGGAACTCGCCCTCGACTGGGTTTCAGCCCGACCAGTCCTGTGGCCGAAGACGGTACACGGATCGAACCTCCGCCATCAGAGGCGTGAGCGAGGGGGGCCAGCGCTGCCGCCACGGCGGCACTGGCGCCGCCCGACGAGCCACCCGAAGTGAAGTCCAGATCCCAGGGGTTGCGCGTCTTGCCCCAGCGCTGGTTCTCCGAGACCGTTAGGGGTCCGAACTCAGGGCTATTGGTTCGACCAAAGAGCACAAATCCCGCATTCTCAATGATGTCGACAGTGACCTCGTTGGCCTCGGCCGGTTCCAACCCCACAGTGAGTGAACTCATTGTCGCGGGTTGGCCCTTGACGGGCGTCAAATCTTTGATGGGCATGGGAACGCCTTCGAAGGGGCGAACGCCCTTGCCCGCGGCGATACGTGCGTCAGAGTCCGCAGCTCGCCGCAACACGTCTTCGCGATCCATCCACACGATGGCGTTCACGGAAGGATTCAGCGCGTCGATCCGATCGAGGTAAAACTCCGCCGTCTCGACGGCCGAAATCTGTCGTGACCTAATGAGCTGCGCCAACTCCGTTGCGGAAATGTATGGATCAAACATGATGGGCTCCCTCGTAGCAAAAAGAATGTGGTGGCGGGCC
>CAIVOR010000124.1 GCA_903907615.1 uncultured Microbacteriaceae bacterium
CATTAGGATGCCCACAATTGCGGTGATGATGGCGCCGATAATCAAGCCGGTCCGCACCGTCTTAACGTTCTGCTTTGTCGCTTCGGCGGAATTTCCGTAGTAGATAAAACCACTCACGTTGTTGGGTGTCGACATGTGTTCTCCTCGTCAAAACGGGTCGGGGCGAGTTAGCCCCGGTGCAAGCCTAGGGGAGGGGCTCTGCGTCAGACAGTTGCGAAACGAAGACTTTGCCAGGATTCAAGATGCCGCGCGGATCAAATGCGCGCTTGATGTCTTCCTGCAGACGCAACTGCGTCGAACCGAGCTCGTCGCCCAGCCATCGGCGTTTGAGTACGCCCACACCGTGTTCGCCGGTCAGTGTGCCACCCAGTGCGAGGGCGGCCTCAAAAAGTTCCCCAGCCGCTTTCCAGATGGTTTCTGACGGTTCTGGTGTGTCAAAGATGAAGTTGGGGTGCAGATTTCCATCACCCGCGTGGGCCACCACGGGTATCACGATGTCGTAGCGCTGCTCAATCTTCGCAATCTCTGCAAACATGTCGACGAGTCGGTTGCGAGGAACGCACACGTCTTCAATCAACGTGGTACCGAGGGATGCCATGGCCGGGTGCAGACTGCGTCGAATTCTGACCAATTCAGCTGCTTCTTCGTCCGTGGCGGCAAGAGACACGGTGCCGCCAGAGTTCCGCATCACTTCCGAAATTGCCACGGCTTCGTCCTGAGCGGCTGCACCGTCGGTCTGAACGAGAATGTGCGAGGCCCCCGCTGGAGCCGGCTCAAGGTCGAGGTAGTTGTGGACGGCGGTCAGTGCACGATCGTCGAGAAGTTCCATAATCATTGGCTGGAGTCCCGCTGCGGTGATTGCCGAGCATGCGTGGGCTGCCTGGGTAATGGTGGGGAAGTAGGCGGAAAGTGTCGCTACCGAACCCGGTACCGTGCGGTGGACACGAACAGTGGCTTCGACGATGATGCCCAACGTTCCTTCTGAGCCCACCATGAGCGCCGTGAGGTCCAGGCCGGTGACGCCCTTCGCGGTCGACCGACCGACGCGAATTACCTCACCGCTCGCGAGCACAACCTGCAACGCTAAAACGGCCTCACGAGTAACGCCATACTTAGTACACATTAAACCACCGGCGTTTGTGGCGATGTTGCCTCCAACGGTTGAAATATCCCGAGAGGCCGGATCTGGAGCAAACCACAGGCCCTGATCGCGGAGTTTACGGTCAAGATGATCGTTGATCACACCCGGTTGAACGACGGCATAACGCTCGTCCCCGTTGATTTCGAGAATCTGGTTCAGGCCGGCCAGGCTGAGCACAATTTCGCCCGTGCCAGCAAAGCTTCCGCCCACGACGCTCGTACCAGAACCGCGAGGCACCACCGGTATGCGGTTCTCGTTCGCGATGCGAAGTACGTGTGAGACGTCTTCGGCTGAGGTTGCCTGGATCACGCAGAGGGGCGTGCCAACGGCGCTCAGGCCAGACCGATCCCAGCGGGCGGCCTCGAGGTCGTCGGGCAGCGTGGAGACGGCATTTCCCACCGCCGCGCGCAACAGATCGAGAATTCGCTCGTGTGCAGATGTTGCTGCGGCTTGGTTCGCGGTATCCGTCACGCCTTTAGTTTAGAGAGCGTGCGGCCTCATGGTCTC
>CAIVOR010000125.1 GCA_903907615.1 uncultured Microbacteriaceae bacterium
CCCACCGCCGATGCCAAGCCTTGGCCCAGAGGACCAGTGGTAATTTCGACACCCTTGGTGTGCCCGTACTCAGGGTGACCCGGGGTCAGCGATCCCCACGTGCGCAGAGCCTTCAGATCGTCGAGCTCGAGCCCGTATCCGCCCAAATAGAGCTGCACGTACTGGGTGAGGGAACTGTGTCCCACAGAGAGAATGAAGCGGTCGCGGCCAACCCAGGTGTCGTCCGACGGATCGCGACGCATGACCTTCTGAAACAGGAGATAGGCAGCCGGAGCGAGGCTAATTGCGGTTCCGGGGTGACCGTTGCCCACCTTCTCAACGGCATCTGCTGCCAGTACTCGAGCCGTATTTACGGCCCGATCGTCTCGGTCATTCCATTCGAGCACGGTCATGTGAGAGGCCCAATCCTGTTCATGGTGGTCACAGTTATTCCGACGAGCTCGGGGGAGTCGTCGCAACTTTCGAAACAGCGGAAACGAGAGAACTTTTCAGTCACAGCAGCTCTTCCGTTGCACATCTGCGGGCGGAACACAGACGCGCTCCCTATACCGTTCCAGTATAGAAGACCGCACGTGAGGCCGAGCCGGTGACGCGCGTCACGGTCGCCTCGAACCGACAACGGGCACGAGCGATTCACTTAGACTCGCGGGAGAGACTTTTGGCCCAAAGGACCCCATGCCCGCATCGGTACTTTCTCCCGCGCACACATCGCGCGTGAGTTTTCGGCGCAAACTTTCGGCCTACTTTTCCTTGACCAAGCCGCGCGTCATGGAGCTGCTTCTCGCGGTGACCGTGCCCGCGATGTTCCTTGCTCAGTCAGGTCTTCCGAATCTTCTGCTCGTTGTGGTGACGCTCGTTGGCGGTGCCCTCAGTGCGGGTTCTGCCGGAGCGTTCAACTGCATCATTGACCGTGACATCGATCGTCTGATGCGACGGACCGAGGGGAGGCCCCTGGTCACCGGCGATGTCTCCACCCGGGAAGCTGTCATCTTCGCTAGCGTGCTGGCCGTTTTCTCGACCCTGTGGTTTGGCTTCCTCACCAACTGGCTGGCTGCCGCCCTGTCTCTGGGCGCCATCGCCTTCTACGTCGTGGTCTATAGCATCATCCTGAAGCGTCGCACTCCCCAGAACATCGTGTGGGGTGGAGCAGCGGGCGGCTTTCCCGTTCTGATTGGCTGGGCTGCCGTAACCGGATCGCTGGCGTGGCCACCCGTCATCCTGTTCCTGATCATTTTCCTCTGGACGCCTCCGCACTATTGGCCCCTGTCGTGGAAGTATCGTGACGACTACCGCAGCGCTGATGTTCCCATGCTCACGGTTGTGCGCGGCCCGGTCACGGTGGGGTTACAGATTGTTCTTTACGCGTGGGCGACTTTTGCCGCGACTCTGCTGCTGATACCGGTCGCCGGCATGGGCCTTATCTATACCGTTCTCGCGTTAGGGCTCGGTATCGCTTTCGTCGTCGAGAGTCACCGACTGTTTGCACGCGCCATCTCTCACGTCGACGTCACTCCCATGCGCCTGTTTCACTACTCCAACGCCTATCTCGCAATGCTTTTCGTCGGCGTGGCCCTAGACGCGCTCTGGCACCTACCCGTCTTGGGCTAGTTCTGAGGAGAAACGCGTGACTCGCGCGACGAGCGCAGTGTGGACGCTACTCCCGCGATCAACGCCACCACGACGCACGCCAGAAACATGTGTGTTCCGACCAGGAGTGGCGGCAGGCCCAAGCGCGATTGTGTGATGCCGACGATTACTTGAAGGCAATTGGCAACCAACAGCCAGATGGCCAGGAACATCAGTCGACGTCGACGCGCGAAACGCGACAACAACAGGGTGAGCACCGTGAGACCCAGCGCAACGTAAGCGGGAATGCTGTGGGCGTGTTGCAAGAACTCGCTGTTGAGTCCGTTTCGAGGGGCGTCAGCGTCACCCGCGTGAGGGCCCGAACCGGTGGTCAGAATTCCCAGAACGATCGTGATCGATTGGAAAACGATCAGGAAAGCCAGCGACACCCATAGGTAACGGGGCGAGGGCCCCTCCGCTGTGCGGGCATACATCAACGACACGAAAATACTGCACAGCGCCACGATTGCCGCCGACACAACAAAGTGGAGCCCGACGACATAAGGGTTGAGCTGAACGAGGACAGAAATACCGCCGATGACGGCCTGCACGGGAATGCCAAGACCGACGATGAGGGCCAGCCAAAAGAGCGGAGGTCGTGACCGTAGCAAACGAATGACGAGGACGAAAGTTGCGAGGGCGACCACAACGAGAACAAACGTGAGAACGCGATTGGCAAACTCGATAATGCCGTGAATGCCCATTTCGGGGGTGTTCACCAACGACTCTGCTGTACACGTGGGCCATGTCGGGCAGCCCAGACCACTCGCGGTGAGCCTCACCGCGCCTCCCGTCACAACGATGGCAATGTTGACGGCAAGGTTGACCCAACCGGCAACCCGCACCGAGTGTGATACATCGGTCGGCAACCAACCCCAAAAACGTTGTTTCGTCATGAATTCTTCTCGGTCGTCTCTATGGCTCAGCCGGAGGTAAGGCTAGACTTACCTTCAGCAGTGCAATCGGTATTCCCGGTTTCTCAAGGATGAGCGTAAGGGCAGTCGTCGTGGGAAATCTGCGCGACCTTCCTGCAAAGTCTAAGAGTTCTGGTGTGTGCAAACACGCGGTCGCGGGTGAGTTCCCAGCGACAGGAATAGTTACCCCGCAACCATGCGTTTGCACAGCGAAAGGAAATCATGTCGGACATTTTGATCAATCGCCCCGAGCTCGATGGGCTGGGTGTTTATGAGTTCGGCTGGCACGATGCCGACGCGGCCGGTGCCAGTGCGCGCCGTGGACTTTCCGAAGCGGTTGTTCGCGACATCAGTGCCCTCAAATCTGAGCCCGAATGGATGCTCGCTCTGCGACTCAAGGCACTCGGACTTTTTGGGCGTAAGCCCATGCCCACGTGGGGCGCAGACCTCACCGACATCGACTTCGACAACATCAAGTACTTCGTTCGTGCCAGTGAACAGCAGGCACAAACCTGGGACGATCTTCCCGACGACATCAAAAACACATACGAGCGCTTGGGAATTCCGG
>CAIVOR010000126.1 GCA_903907615.1 uncultured Microbacteriaceae bacterium
CAGATCGATGCCGGCAACACTGCCCTCGTCGATCAGGAGGCGGCCTATGTGCGGCGTCTGATCGAAATCTACGGCCGGCCCTATCCGTCCGAGATCGGTCCCGACGGCGTTTACAAGCAGGGCTATACCGGCCCCGATCTTTATGAATGGTCCGTGATCGACCGACCGACCGATATGTCAGTTACGGACGCCTTGGTGTCGATGACTGTGAAATTGCCGAAGCAGTTCGATAAATTCACCGGGTTTGCGGTGGCTGATATCACCAACGCTTTCAATTCAGTATCCACTTCCGACCTCACTATCGAAAACGCCAAATTCCAGCAAGTCCTCATCAAGGTAAATCCGAATCGCTTCGTCCAGTACTCGGATATCTTTAAGAATGGGGCTCCGATGGGTGCCCGCACCGTGGTCGGCACGATTCAGCAGGCCTTAGCGACCGCCGACCAAGCGCTTATCGCGCTGCAAGCGGGCTATCGGAAAACTCAGGATAAAGCGGAGCTTTTCGAGCGCCGACGCCTGCTTTTCGCGGAAATGGTTTTCCTGCGAACCCAGACGAAGGACCGTCAAACTCTGGGTGATACGACGATGGAGAATTTTGACAAGGCGCGCATCGCGCTCACCGCCTTGGGGCGAAGCTCGGAATTGGCCTCGAGTTGGACACAGAATTTATTTCAGGCGACGGCCGAATTTCCTCCGAAATCTTTAGGATTATCGAGCGATGTCACTTCACCGATCCGCGCATCACTCATGCTGAGCGGAGTATTCATTCAAGCGATCCTTAACATGGCGACGGTGGGCTTCGAGGGGGGCGCGCTCAGCCAGCAACTGCTCCGCGATAACGAGGGACGCAATATGCAGCTCGATCTGGAGAAATTCGGGTTTTCCTACCAAGAGAAGCAGTTTGCCTACGAATACGAGCAGCTCTACCGAGACTTCTCGACGAGCGCCTACGAAGTTATCCGGTTGGCCGGCGAACTCCAGGCCGCCGCCGAACGCGTCCGTAACGTGATCGCCGAGGGCGACCGCATCCAGGCCGAACGCGAAACCTTCCGCCAACGGGCGGCAGCGCTGATCCAAGGCTACCGGACCAAGGACTTTACCTTCCGCGCATTCCGCAACGAGGCGCTGGAGCAGTATCGCTCCCTCTTCGACCTAGCCGCCCGCTACACCTACCTCTCGGCCAAGAGCTACGACTACGAAACCGGCCTCCTCGGCTCCACCGCCGGCCAAGCTGTGGTGTCGGCCATCGTGGCCTCCCGCTCCCTCGGTGATCTCACCGGCGGCGTCCCGCAGGCGACCGTCAGCACGCTGGGTGATGCCGGCCTAGCTGGCACGATGGCGCGCATGCAGGCGGATTGGTCCGTCGCAAAGCCCCGCCTTGGAATCAATAATCCCGATCAAAACGGCACGCTCTTCTCCCTGCGCCGCGAACGCTACCGCATTGTCGACGGCACAGACGGTAACACGCCGTGGCAACAGACGCTCGAGCAGCTCATCATGACCGATGTGATGGCTGACGCCGATGTGGCCGCCGCG
>CAIVOR010000127.1 GCA_903907615.1 uncultured Microbacteriaceae bacterium
GCCGTCGCTACTGCCATCGTGCTTGCAGGATGCACCGCCCAAGAGCTCAACGGCTATCTGCCGGGCTTCATTCAAGGCGAACCCCCCGTGACCAATCACACCGAGCGAATCTCCGCCCTGTGGGTCACGAGCTGGATTGTTCTGTTTGGCGTGGGTCTCATTGCGTGGGGATTGATGCTGTGGGCGGTTGCTGTTTACCGTCGCCGCCGCGGACAGACCGGCATGCCGGTACAGCTGCGCTACAACATGCCCATCGAGGTCTTTTTCACCATCGTTCCGCTGCTCCTGATTATCGGTTTCTACTTCTTCACGGCCCGCGACGAGGCCGTTATTGAACAGCGCTTCGACAAGCCCGATGAGGTTATTCAGGTCTACGGCAAGCAGTGGGCGTGGGACTTCAATTACGTCAACGAAAACGTCTATTCGTCGGGCATTCAGGTTCAGCCTGATCTCTCGCCAAACGCCGAACAGGGCGCGGTAGACCAGGCCTCCATTCCTACGTTGTATTTGCCGGTTGGCAAGCAGGTCGAGATCCAACTGAACTCGCGCGACGTCATCCACTCCTTCTGGGTAGTCGACTTCCTCTACAAGAAGGACGTTATTCCTGGGCGCACAAACATCATGTCGCTCATCCCGGAGCGTGAAGGGACCTACATGGGCAAGTGTGCCGAGCTCTGCGGCGAGTTCCACTCGATGATGCTGTTCAAGGTCAAGGTCGTGTCACAGGCCGAGTACGACGCGTACACGCAAAGCCTCGCCGACAAGGGATTCTCCGGACAACTGGACTCCAACTACAACCGTAATCAGAACCTGCCGGGCGTCGTTGCGCCCCAAGCGGCCACCAAATAAGGGAACGAGACAATGAGCACAACGCTTTCTCCCACCCCCGTCGTGAGTAACGCGGACAAGCCACAAACGGTTGGTGTCACCCGGCCGGTCAAGCGTGGCAACATCGTTGTTCGCTGGATGACGTCAACCGACCACAAGATTGTCGGTCACCTCTACATCATTACCTCGCTCGTGTACTTCCTCATTGCCGGCGTCATGGCGCTGCTCATTCGCGCGCAACTGTGGGCTCCCGGCATGCAGGTGCTGCAGACCAAAGAGCAGTACAACCAGATGTTCACGATGCACGGCACCATCATGCTTCTCCTAGTGGCCACACCACTCTTCGCGGGTCTCGCTAACGAGTTGATCCCGTTGCAGATTGGTTCGCCCGACGTGGCGTTCCCGCGTCTGAACATGCTGTCTTACTGGATGTACCTCTTTGGCAGCATCATCACGGTCGGTGGATTCCTCACCCCTCAGGGCTCCGCCAGCTTCGGATGGTTCGCGTATACGCCGCTCTCAAGCCAGACGTTCTCACCAGGTTTGGGCAGCAACATGTGGGTCTTCGGTCTTGCCCTCGGTGGTTTCGCCACAATTCTAGGTGCCGTCAACTTCATCACGACCATCATCACGATGCGTGCTCCCGGAATGACGATGTTCCGCATGTCGATCTTTACGTGGAACATCCTGGTCACGTCAATCCTCGTGATTCTCGTGTTCCCCATCTTGGCCGCAGCGCTCTTTGCACTGGGTTCGGACCGCGTCTTCGGTTCTCACGTTTTCGATGCTGCCACGGGTGGCGCGCTGCTGTGGCAGCACATGTTCTGGTTCTTCGGTCATCCCGAGGTGTACATCTTGGCACTGCCGTTCTTCGGTGTCGTGTCTGAAATCATCCCCGTGTTCAGCCGCAAGCCCATTTTTGGATACAAGACCTTGGTTTACGCGACGATCGCCATTGGTGCGCTGTCAATGACGGTGTGGGCGCACCATATGTATGTCACGGGAGCCGTGCTCCTGCCGTTCTTCGCGCTGCTCACCATGCTGATTGCGGTGCCCACCGGCGTCAAGATCTTCAACTGGATCGGCACCATGTTCCGCGGGTCGGTGACCTTCGAAACGCC
>CAIVOR010000128.1 GCA_903907615.1 uncultured Microbacteriaceae bacterium
CGCTTCGTTCATCGGGTTTGAGGCGACGGCCATCTATGGCGAAGAGTCCAAGGATCCCAAGAAGACGGTTCGCCGCGCGACCTACTGGGCAATCGGAATCATCACGGTTCTTTTCGCCGTGGTGTCATTTGCGATGGTGACCGGCATGGGTGCCAACGGAATCTTCGATCAGGTGGCAGAGCGCTCGGCAGTAGAGGGTGTTCCCCTCGCTGATCCGGCGGCCGTGATTTTCTCGCTCGCGGGCGAATACGTCGGTCCGTGGTTGCCTCAGGTCATGGGCTGGCTCGTCATCTCGAGTCTCTTTGCGGGACTCCTCGCCTTCCAGAACGCCACCGGACGCTACTTCTTCGCTATGGGTCGCGGTGGAGTTTTGCCTGCCGCCTTCGGTCGGACCAACAAGGCCGGTGCTCCCACGGCTGGTGTCATCCTGACGTCAATTCTCGCCGGAATCGTGATCATCATCTTTGCCGTTGCAAATCTTGACCCGGTTCTTAACCTGTTCTTCTGGATGAGCGCCATCACGGTTATCGCCATCGTGCTTGTTGAAGTGTTGGTGAGCATCGCGGTGATCGTGTACTTCATCAAGAACAAGGGAGCCAACGTCTGGCAAGGCAAGATTGCGCCCATCCTCGCGATTATCGGACTCGTCTTCGGTGAATACCTGTTGATGAGCCGCTTCAACCTGCTGGCGGGTACGGCTCCCGACGGAGTCGACCCCAGCTTGCCGGAGAGCGCGTGGGCCCTCAGCCCCCTCGGCTGGGTCTTGGTGCTCTTGCCCTTCATCGCTCTCGTGGTGGGAATCATCGTTGGCGCGCTCAACAAGAAAGAGAATGCCAACCTGACGAACGACATTCTGGGCTAACGCTCGGCATGCACCCCAGCGTTGGGCGCGTTCCTCGCGGTGAGGGGCGCGCCGAACGCTCTTTTGATAGTCGACAGTCACCCCCGCATCTGCGCCCACACGCTCGTAGAATGGCAGGTATGTGGCGCAACGCAGCAGACGATGACACGCAGGGTGATTCCGGGAGTACCTCGGTGCTCGAGCGCGAAGAACAACTCATCACCCTCGACGAAGGCGACCACGAGCGCTTCTCGCACTTCGTCCAGAAAGAAAAGATTCTCGAGTCGGCCGTCACGGGCGCGCCGGTGATTGCGCTCTGCGGCAAGGTGTGGACGCCGGGTCGCGACCCGGAGAAGTTCCCCGTGTGCCCGACCTGCAAAGAGATTTACGAGTCGTTGAATGAATAGAAACGCTCCCATTGGCGTTTTCGATTCCGGCGTGGGCGGGCTCACCGTCGCCCGAGCAATTCGCGACTCCTTGCCGCACGAATCACTCACCTACATTGGTGACACGGCACATTCCCCGTATGGCACCAAGCCCATCGCCGATGTGCGTGAATACGCGCTGAATGTGCTTGATCAGCTGGTCGACGAAGGCGTCAAGATGCTGGTCATCGCATGCAACACCGCGAGTGCCGCCATGCTCCGAGATGCGCGAGAGCGCTATTCGGTTCCTGTGGTCGAAGTGATTCAGCCCGCTGTGCGGGCCGCGGTCGCCGCCACGCGTAATCACCGCGTGGGAGTGATCGGGACGACAGCCACCATCACGTCGGGTGCGTACCAGGACGCTTTTGCAGCCGCCCCCCATCTGGAGGTTTTTGCGCAAGCGGCCCCACAGTTTGTCGACTTTGTCGAGGCCGGCCAGACGAGCGGCGAGGATGTCTTGCGGGCCGCACGTGAGTATCTGCGTCCCCTCATCGAGGAAGATGTCGACACCCTCGTGCTGGGATGTACGCACTACCCGTTTTTGCGAGGTGCCATTGCTTACGTGATGGGTGAGAACGTGCGCCTCGTCGGGAGTGACAGCGAGACCGCCAAGGATGTTTACCGTGAACTCGTCAACGGGGGTCTTGACCGTATCTCTCCCGAGCCTCCTGCTTATCGTTACGAAGCGACGGGCAAGAACACGGCCGAGTTCCTGCGTTTGGCGCGATTGTTCCTCGGTCCTCAGGTTGAGACCGTCGACTACACGCCCACGGGCATCATCGATTTATCCCATAACTAGTGAGGTTGTCCCATGTCTGAAGAACGTCGCGCCGATGGCCGAACCCCCAACGAGTTGCGCCAGGTGACGATTGAGCGCGGGTGGAGTGATCAGGCCGAGGGCAGTGCGCTGGTGTCGTTTGGTCGTACGAAGGTGCTCTGTCTCGCCTCATTCACGAACGGTGTTCCGCGCTGGATGATGGGTAAGGGAAAGGGCTGGGTCACGGCTGAGTACGCCATGATTCCCCGTTCCACGAATGACCGCATGGACCGCGAGTCGGTCAAGGGAAAGATTGGCGGTCGTACGCACGAGATCTCGCGCCTCATCGGGCGTAGCCTCCGTGCCGTTGTGAGCACCAAAGAACTCGGCGAGAACACCATCGTCATTGACTGCGACGTGCTCCAGGCCGACGGCGGCACACGCACGGCAGCAATCACCGGAGCCTACGTGGCTCTGGTTGACGCTATCGAGTGGGGGCGTCAGAAGGGCTTCATCGCTCAGCGCGCCACCCCCATCATCGACAGCATTGCCGCCGTTTCGGTGGGCATCATCGACGGCGTCCCCATGCTCGATTTGGAATACACCGAGGATTCGCGCGCCGAGACCGACATGAATGTCGTGGTCACGGGTCGCGGGCTGTTTGTTGAGGTCCAGGGCACGGCTGAGGGTGCTCCCTTCGACCGCAGTGAGCTCAACGCTCTGCTGGACCTCGCACTCGAGGGCACCACCACGCTCGCCGAGATTCAGCGCGCGACGCTCGCCTAGGAACTCTCGGATGAAATTCGTGCTCGCGACTCACAATGCTCACAAGGTGGCAGAGTTTGACCAGATTCTCGCGTCGTCTCTTCCCGGGGTGAGCGTTCTGGGCTACGACGGCCCCGAGCCCGTTGAGTCGGGGAGCACGTTCGTCGAGAACGCCTTCATCAAGGCGCGTGTCGCAGCTGAGCACACGGGCATCCCGTCACTCGCCGACGATTCGGGCCTGTGTGTCGACGCGCTCTCGGGCATGCCCGGCATTTTCTCATCCCGGTGGTCGGGGGAGGGGGCGACCGATTCTCGCAACGTGGACCTTTTGTTAGCCCAGTTGGCCGACGTGCCCGACGAGTATCGGGCGGCCCAGTTTCGGTGCGTCATCGCGGTGGCGTTTCCCGCGACCGCAAGCTCCCCCGCACGCGAGCTCAGTGTTGAGGGCGTGTGGCCGGGACGAATTGCGCGAGCGCCGGAGGGCACCAGCGGATTCGGCTATGACCCGATCTTTGTTCCCGAGGGGTTCGACGTGTCGGCCGCGTCCCTTGACGCGAACGAGAAAAACGAGTTGAGCCATCGCGCTCGCGCGATACGCGAACTGGCCAGGGTGCTGGGCGACGCCTAGTTCTTGGTGTCGTCGGTTTTCGGAGTGGTGAATACTTCCTTCGGCAGCGTGACCTCGGCGTCGGTGAGGGGACCGTCGGCGTTTCGGGCACGGTCGCGCCGCGCGCGGACAAACGACTGAATGTAGTGGAACACCGTCGGAATCAGCACGATGAGCACGACGCCGAGGAGTACAACATCGATGTACTTCTCGACGAAATCGGCCACACCGGGAATGTGACCCGCTAAAAAGCCAGCGTAAGTCAGCCCGGCACCCCAAATTGTGGCCCCAATGAAGTTGTAAAGCGTGTAGCGCTTCCACGGCATATGTCCCACACCCGCGGCGATGGGGGCGAAGGTGCGCACAATGGGAACGAAGCGAGCCAGGATCACGGCGATGGGGCCGAAGCGCACAAAGAACGCGTTGGTGCGCTCCACGTTTTTCTTGCTAAACAGGCCGCTCTCACGCTTTTCAAAAATGCGCGGTCCTGCCTTGTGTCCTATCCAGTAACCCACCTCGCCTCCCAAGAAAGCAGCGAGGGCAATGGAGGCACAGACGATGCCGATGTTGACGCCGAACGTGCCACTGATGGCGAGTACGCCCGTGAGGATGAGAAGCGTATCGCCGGGAAAGAGGAAGCCAATTAGCAGACCGGTTTCGGCGAAGATGATGACGCACACACCGAGGAGTGCGTAGGCACCGAACCCTTCGATGAGGTTTGCCGGATCAAGCCACGGGATCAGATGCATACGCCAAGGCTACCCGGCGTTTGCAGAATCAGCACTCAGTGAGCATTCAGGGAAGCAGCCGCGTCTCGTTTGCGCTCGCGACGGTCCTGGATCCAGGTGCGCAGACCAAAGATGACGGAGAGCGTGATGAAAAAACCACCAATGATGTATGCCGCAATCTTGACGCCGGGGGTGCTGGCGGCGAAGAAACCAACAAGCGCCAGCCCCACGCCCCACGCGATCGCCCCCACCAGATTGCTGGTCAAGAACTTCGTGTAGTTCATGCGACCGATGCCCGCAATCCAAGGAATCAGCACACGAGCCCAGGGCATGAAGCGGGCAATGACCACCGACCACCAGCCGTACTTGAGGTAAAACCTTTCGACCCTCACGATGAGCCGCGCCATTCGGGGGCCTGCCTTTTTATCGAGGGAGGGGCGCCCGAGGTGTCGGCCCAGAATGAAGCCCACCTGGTCGCCCACAAACGCGGCGATGCCCACGCCGATCGCCAAGATCCATACGTTGAGTGTGTCGGAGGCGGCGGCCGTCACCAGTCCTGCGGCGAACAGCAGTGAGTCGCCCGTGATGAACGGGATGAATACGCCGACGAAGAGACCGGTTCCGGCAAAGACGAGTCCCCAGACGGCCAGGTAGAACAGGATCGGCCCGGCGCTGGCGAGTAGATCACTCATCTGTGTGTCGAGGGCAGAAGCCAGAATCATGGACGTCCCATTCCTTGGGTGTGTCGCGAAGACACGTGTGGTGTTATCAGAAACCCCCGCGTGCGGAAGGAGGGACTTGAACCCTCACGCCCGAAGGCACAGGAACCTAAATCCTGCGTGTCTGCCATTTCACCACTCCCGCTCTCCTCAATCTTAGGCAGGTCTTCTCGGCGCGAAACCACGCAGGAGCTGTGGAAAGGTCGCCGAAGGCTCCAGCGGTGGACGGCACGATGGAGCCATGTCGCTCACCACATCTGAGATGCAGAAACTCATCGCGACCGAGGTCACGCACTATGCCGAACGTTCCCACGCTCGTGGCGTCCCCGGCATCGTCGACGTCGATGCCGCCGTCCGAGCGGTGACCAATCAGGTCGCGGGATACGGCGCTCTTCAACCGTTGCTCGACGACCCGGAGATTGAAGAAATTTGGATAAATTCCCCGGACCGGATGTTTGTCGCCAAAAATGGCACGGCCGAACGCGTCGACCTGGATCTGGGCGAAAACGAGATTCAGCGCATCATCGAACGCATGCTGTGGCAGGCGGGACGGCGACTAGATACGTCGATGCCCTTCGTCGATGCGTCCCTGCCGGACGGATCCCGGTTGCACGTCGTCATCCCCGACATTTCCCACCGGCACTGGGCGGTGAACATTCGCAAGTTCTCGCGCTCCATCCGTTCGCTCGACGATCTTGTTCACCGCGCGGCCCTGACGCGCCAGTCAGCTGAGTTCCTTCGGATGTGCGTACTCGCGGGCCTCAACGTCATCGTGTCGGGCTCCACCCAGGCCGGCAAAACAACGCTCTTGAACGCCCTGCTCTCGGCCGGTCGTCGCACCGAGCGCATCGTCACGGTTGAGGAAACGCGCGAGCTCGATATCGACGCCGACGACCTCGTCTCGTTGCAGTGCCGAGCGCCCAATCTCGAGGGGTCGGGGGAGGTGAGTCTGCGCCGCCTGATCAGCGAGGCCCTGCGGATGCGCCCCAATCGGCTTGTCGTTGGTGAGGTGCGCGGGGCCGAAAGCCTCGACATGCTCATCGCTCTCAATAGCGGACTGGCCGGAGCGTGCTCGGTCCATGCCAACAGCGCGCGTGAGGCGCTGAGCAAACTCTGCGCGCTCCCGCTGCTCGCCGGCGGCAATGTTGATGGCACGTTTGTTGGGCAAACCGTAAGTGCGTGCGTTGACGTTGTGGTGCACTGCGAAATTAATCGTGCCGGCGTTCGACGGGTGCGCGAGATTGCCACGGTCATTGCGGGCGCCGCCTCACCGGACGTCGAACTGATTTTTGCCATCGAGAACGGGGTGCTCTCGCCCACGGGGATGGTTCCCTCGCAGCTCAGCAAGTTTGAACGAGCCGGCTTCGACCCCGTCGACGTGCTGAACCGAGCAACGTGCTGAGCGCGCTACCGAGTGTCGCGTGCGGTGTGCTGCTCGGGGCAGGAGTGTGGCTGATGCTCACGGTCGTGGGAGGACGACGCTTCGCGGCGTCGGTCGTCCCGACATCGCCACTTCCTCGGCGCCTCACCACTGCGGTTGTCCGCCGGACGTCGCTGACTCTCGTCGTGGCCATTCTCGTCGGCACTGCCCTCGCCTTCGTCACGGGCATTCCGGGCCTCGGGGTGGTTGCGGGTATCACCGCAGTGGCGGTTCCCTGGGCGGTGGGTCGGTCGGCGGCGAATCGACGCGCGCGACAGTTGAGCGAGGAGTGGCCGGCGGTGATTGATGCGTTGGTGGCCGCCCTCCGCGCGGGCGGCACGGTGACCGGTGCCATGGCCGCACTTGCCGCGTCATCCCGCGGGGCTGTTGCCCACGGCGCCCGCGACTTCATGCTTGCTGTCAACACCACGTCTGACGTCTCGTCGTCCTTGACGCTCGCCCAAGAGACCTGGAATAGCGCCGTGGGTGACCGCATCATCGAAACGCTGCGCTTGGCGAGTGAGTGTGGGGGTGTGGGGTCCATGCACGGGCTCATCGCGCACGCGCGAGATGAGCGCCGGGAAACGGGGGTACGGGCCGAAGTGCGCGCCCGTGCCGCCTGGATTCGTGTGGCGGCCATCGTGGGGGCGTTGGCGCCGTGGATTGCGGTCATCGTGTTGGGAACCAGACCCGAAGGGCGTGAGGCCTATGGCACCCCGGCAGGCAC
>CAIVOR010000129.1 GCA_903907615.1 uncultured Microbacteriaceae bacterium
GCGTTATCGGTTTACCGATAAAAAGTGATGCCTACTGGCAGCTGTCGCACTGCAGCAGATCCATCGGGTCCACTGGTACCGCGTAGCCGCCGACTGTGTCGTTGCTGTCGAATTCCATGATGCCTCCTGCTAAATCTGGTGTCGAGATCCGGATTATTCCGGTTTCTCTTCCGCTTCCTTGCGGTGGAGTTCCACTATATACCGGGAATGACACCTGTGTCATTCCACAACATCTAGTGTTTCTCATCCTTTTGGGAGGAAACCCACATCACCCGGTCAGATTTCCGCAGAAACAAGCGAAAAATTGGCATCAAAAAATTTCATGAGAAATTACCCGTTCGGCGTGTCGCAGTGTGGCGAATAGCCCTAGCGTGTCGATGGCAGGTGGGGCAGACTGAGCACGACGTGCGAGGAGCCCCATGAACGAAGTTCGCCCCAAGGGCGGTCGGATGCCGGCCGAATGGGATGCCCACGACCGAACCTGGATGGCGTGGCCGGCCAACGGCTATACGCTCGGCGAAACGGCCCGCGAGGCGCGCGAGGCCAGAACAGCGTGGGCCGCTGTCGCCAACGCCATCGTTCCGTTTGAACCGGTCACGATGGTGGTGCCCAAAGCCGAGGTTGAAATTGCGCTCGAGTTTCTCGACGAACGGGTCAACATTCTCACCGCCAAACTCGATGATGCGTGGATGCGCGACATCGGGCCCACCTTTGTGCGCACCGCCGGCAAGACCGTGAGTGCGGTCAACTGGGTATTCAATGGGTGGGGATCCCAAGACTGGGCGTCGTGGAACAACGACAACCTCATCGCCTCAAAGATTGCCCGGGCGACGGGCGTCGACGTGATCGCCTCACCGCTGGTGAATGAGGGTGGCGGCATCCACGTGAACGGTGCGGGGACCATCCTGCTCACCGAAACCGTGCAGCTCGACCCGGGCCGCAACCCCGACTGGACCAAGAAAGACGTTGAGAACGAACTGCGGCGCACACTCGGCGTGCAGCGATTCGTGTGGTTACCGCGCGGACTCACTCGTGACTACGACGAGTTCGGCACCCGCGGGCACGTCGATATCGTTGCCTGCTTCTCCGACGAAAACACCGTGCTCTTTCACGCGCAGGGCAATGCGGAACACCCCGACTTCTGGATCAGCAACGAAGTCCGGCGCATCCTGCGCGAGTTGGCTAAGACGTGGCAGAAACGAGACGCATCCGGCGAACCCGTGGGTCCTCCGTTGCGCGTCATCGGCATTCCTGCACCGGAAGTTCTGCGGGACGACGACGGCTGGGTCGACTACAGCTACATCAACCACTACGTCTGCAACGGTGCCGTGATCATGTGTTCATTTGACGACGCGAACGACGAGGTTGCCGCTCGGATCTTGCGTCGTGCCTACCCGGGCCGGCAGATCGTTCCCGTGGACGCACGCGCCATCTTCGCTCGCGGCGGCGGCATCCACTGCATCACTCAGCAGCAACCCTCTGCCTAGCTAGGCAAAGAACTAGTGAGCTGGGGTGTCCCTTCGCACGTCGCGGGAATCGTCCCGACCCCTGACCAGCTGGAGCGGGTCCCCGGCGCAAAGCTTCGCTTTGCTTCGAGCCGTGGGCCCAACAACTCCCTGACGGAAAAGCAGTGCTTTTCCCAAAGTCAGGGGCCCAAGCGGGTTCGAATCCCCCAGCACACAGCCAGAAAAA
>CAIVOR010000130.1 GCA_903907615.1 uncultured Microbacteriaceae bacterium
AGCGCAGCGCGGGAACGCTTGCGGGATCAATGATGTGGGGGGCGGGGAGGGTGAGAGCAGACACGGGGGTCCTTTCGTGGAGTGTGGCGGGCCGGGGTTACTTGGCGTGGGCGGGGAAGAGCTGCGTGCTGGCGGGTTGAGCCACGAGTGGGGCGAAGGCAAGACCCGCGGCTCCGATCATGAGCAGGTTGGGCCCGAGTTCGCCTGTTCGAACGAGCAAGCGATCCTGGGGTGCGTTGAGCGTGCTCCACCTAAATCGGCTCAGCAGGCGATCGGAGTCGTAGCCATAGATGACGGCGAGATAACCCGAGAGCACCACAATCTCGGGATTGAAAATATTCACGAAGTTGCCGATGGCGACGGCAAGCGCATCGAGCTGTGCCGCGAGCAGTTTCTTTACCTTGCCGCTCAGCGACCCCGTGAGGCGGGCAGCCAACTCATCGTCGTCGGCCGCGGAGATGCCCAGTGCGTCGAGGAGTTCGTCGCGCTTGACGAGTGCTTCGAGCGTGCCCTGCAAGCCCGAGTAGTCATCGCCGGGAACGTCGGAGATGCGGACGTGACCGAGCTCACCCGCGTACCCCGCTGATCCGCGCACGAGGGAACCCGCGTGGATGATGCCTCCACCGATTCCTCCGGAGCCACCAAACATGTAGATGATTTCGCTGAAGCCCCGTCCGGCGCCGTAGTCGCGCTCGGCAATTGACCCGAGGCTGGCGTCGTTGTCGATCACCACGGGAAGTCCGGTCACTTGGTTGAGCATGGTCGTGAACGGCACCTCGACCCAGTTCAGATGAGGGGCGAGACGAATGACGCCGTCCCCAACGCGAACCTGGCCGGGTACCGCAACACCCACACCGGCTATGCGCACGTGGGCCGGGAGATCTTTTCTCATGCGGGCGATCATCTCGCCGGCATCGCGCACAGCATCGATTGGATCGGGCGATGTTGAGGTGGCAATGCGCTCTTTGCGCAGGACGTTCCCCGAGAGAGTGATGAGTCCCACCGTGGTGGCATCTGTCTCGGGGTTGACGGCAAAAACCACCACTTCGTCGGTGAGCGACACCATCAAGGACGGCCGCCCCACGCCGGTGCGGTCGGAGGCCTCGGATTCATGGATGAGTCCGAGCTCTTCGAGTTCGGTCACGAGGTCTGAAATGGTGGACCTGTTCAACTCCGTGCGTTGGGCCAACGACGAGCGGGACATGGTGCCGTGTTTGCGCAGCAGGCGAAGAACGGCCGAGAGGTTGTGCTGGCGAACGAGATCGCGATTACTTCCCAGCACTGAGGGCTGCGGCTTGGGTGCAGAAGTGGCAGGTGTCACTCTGATCGCCTTTCGCTTGAGCCCCTGAAAAATATTTTAAGGGGGGTGATTCGGGGTCAGGTTTTTCTCAGCCCCACTTATTGCCAGTGCTCATTCTCGTATATTGTTTCCTCAGCCAACAAATCATTCCACCCCTCACCGTTTAGGACAAGAATCGTGACTTCTCTCATCCCCTCACGCGACGACAAGTTTTCCTTCGGACTGTGGACCATCGGCTGGAACGCGCAGGACCCGTTCGGGTCCGCAACGCGCTCGGCACTCGATGTCGTTGAGGCAGTCGAGAAGCTCGCCGAGCTGGGCGCGTATGGTCTGACCTTCCACGATGACGACCTGTTTGCGTTCGGCAGCACCGACGCCGAGCGCCAAAAGCAGATTGACCGGTTGAAGAAGGCACTGGCCGACACGGGTGTGATTGTGCCCATGGTGACCACGAACCTCTTCAGTCACCCTGTCTTCAAGGACGGTGCCTTCACGAGCAACGACCGAGGTGTGCGCCGCTTTGCCCTGCGCAAAGCGCTTCGCAATCTCGACCTCGCCGTGGAGATGGGCGCCAAGACTTTCGTGATGTGGGGCGGTCGTGAGGGTGCCGAGTACGACGCGGCGAAGGACATCGGGGGTGCGCTCAAGCGTTACCGCGAGGGCCTCAACCTCATGTCGCAGTACGTCATCGACAAGGGCTATGACATCCGCTTCGCCATTGAGCCCAAGCCCAATGAGCCTCGCGGCGACATCCTGCTGCCCACCATCGGCCACGCCATGGCGTTCATTGCCACGCTCGAGCACCCCGAACTCGTGGGACTCAACCCGGAGACGGGACACGAGCAGATGGCCGGACTCAATTTCACCGCAGGCATCGCTCAGGCCCTCGAGCACGGCAAGCTCTTCCACATTGACCTGAACGGTCAGAAGGGCATCAAGTACGACCAGGACCTGGTCTTCGGCCACGGTGATCTGCTCAACGCCTTCTCGCTCGTTGACCTCCTTGAATTTGGCGGACCCGCCGGCGGGCGTGCCTACGACGGCCCGCGTCACTTCGACTACAAGCCCAGCCGCACCGAGGACTGGAACGGCGTGTGGGATTCGGCTGCGGCCAACATGCGCATGTATCTGTTGCTCAAGGAGCGTGCCGCTGCCTTCCGAGCGGACCCCGACGTTCAGGCCGCACTCGTCGCCTCGCGTGTTGCTGAAATTCAGCAGACCACGCTCGCTCCCGGTGAGACGTATGCCGACCTTCTGGCCGATGCCTCCGCCTACGAGACCTTTGACGCGGACAGCTACTTCGACGGTCGCGGGTTCGGTTTTGTGAAACTCAACCAGCTGGCCATCGAACACCTCATGGGAGCGCGCTAGGCGATGACCCTGGTCGCTGGGGTCGATTCGTCGACGCAGAGCTGCAAGGTCGTCATTCGCGATCTTGAGACGGGCGACCTCGTTCGACAGGGCACCGCACGGCACCCCGAGGGAACCGAAGTAAATCCGGACGCGTGGTGGCTCGCTCTCGGTGAGGCCATCGCGAACGCCGGCGGGCTGGATGATGTATCCGCCATCTCCATCGGCGGGCAGCAACACGGCATGGTGGTCCTCGATGAGGACGGACGGGTGATTCGCCCGGCTCTGCTCTGGAACGATACGCGCAGCGCGCCCGAGGCCACTGAGATTGCCGAGCACTTTGGTGCAGACGAGATTGCCCGTGTGACGGGCTCGCTTCCCGTGGCATCGTTCACATCGACAAAACTGCTGTGGCTTCGCAAGCACGAACCAGAAAACGCGGCTCGGGTGGCAGCGGTCGCCCTGCCGCACGATTGGCTGAGTTGGCGGCTGGCCGGCTTCGGCCCCGCGGGTGACTCGGAGCGCGGCCCAGACCTCAGCGCTCTTGCCACGGACGCGTCTGACGCCAGCGGAACGGGTTACTTCACCCCGGCGACCAACGAATACGTGCCCGCCGTCGTGGAGTTTGTTCTCGGGCACGTTCCCGTGTTGCCGCGTATCGTCGCACCTGGCGAGGTTGCCCACACGACAACGGCGGGACTCGTGATTGCGTGTGGTGCGGGCGACAACGCCGCGGCAGCCCTGGGGGTTGGTGCCGGTTCGGGCGACGTCGTTGTCTCACTGGGAACGAGCGGCACCGTCTTTGCGGTCTCCGAGACCTTCACCGCGGACTCCACGGGCATCATCGCAGGATTCGCCAGCGCATCGGGGTCTGCCCTTCCACTGGTGTGCACACTCAATGCCGCGCGGGTGTTGGATTCGTTCGCCCGCCTTTTTGAGATCACCCACGACGAGTTGGGCACTGTGGCGCTTGAATCTGAACCGGGAGCGGAAGGCATTGTGCTCCTGCCGTTCTTCGAGGGTGAACGAACACCCAACCTCCCCGAGGCAAAAGCGCAGATTTCCGGACTCACCCTCGGCAACCACACGCGCGCCAATCTTGCGCGCGCGGCGATTGAGGGGATGCTGTGTGGCCTAGGGGCGGGACTTGATGCCCTGCGCGCCGCGGGCGTTATCTGTACGCGCGTTTTCCTCGTCGGCGGCGCCGCGGGAAACCCGGCCGTCTCTCATATCGCCGCGGAAGTCTTTGGCTTGCCCATCATCGTTCCGGCCCCGGGAGAATACGTGGCCAACGGCGCAGCGCACCAGGCCGCAGCGCTCATTCTCGGGCAGTCCCCGGCGTGGCAGCTCGACGTGATATCGACCACGAGCCGCCCGAAAGTAGAGGCCATCTCGATTGCCTACGCCCGCGCGTTATCCGGGTTTTCCGCAACGTAGCGAGTCAATTTAGGGATTGAGCCAACAAATACAGGCTTTTCTCTGTAATACGTTATGTTTCCGTAATCAAATTGACTTGCACGTATTTGTTGCATAGGGCAACATATACGCAGGGCTCGAAGACGAACCCCGCGCGGACTTGTCCGCGTAACAAGAGACACACAACTACGAAGGGAGAGAAATGAAGAAGTCTTCATTGATCTCAATCGGTGCAGTCGTAGCGGCTTCGGCCCTGCTTCTCACCGGATGTTCGGCATCCGGCGGCGGAGCTTCGGCTCGCGCTTGCGTCATTCTGCCCGACACCGAGTCGTCGCCTCGTTGGGAAGCCAACGACCGTCCGGCACTCGAGACGGCTCTTACTGACGCTGGCTACGAGACCGACATCCAGAACGCCGGTGGCGACACCGCAAAGTACGCAACCATTGCCGAACAGCAGCTCGCAAAGGGCTGTGGCGTCATGGTTCTCGTTGACCTTCAGGGTGCCGGTGTAACCGTTGCCGAAGAGGCCAAGGCTCAGGGCATCCCCGTTGTTGCCTACGACCGCCCCATCGAAGGTGCTGACTACTACGTCTCGTTCGACAACGAGGGCGTTGGCGCCATCCAGGGTGAGTGCATTGTTGACGGCCTCAAGGCCGCTGGCAAGGACCCCGCAACCGCTGTTGTTGTCTACATGGGTGGTGACGCTGCCGATGGAAACGCCAAGATGTTCCACGATGGTGCTGTTTCCGTCATGGAGCCCGCAGGCATCAAGCCGGCTATCGAGCCTGCTGGTGTATGGGACGGCGAAAAGTCTGCCACCAACTTCGAGCAGGCTCTGACCTCGCTCGGTGGCAAGGTTGACGCTGTTTGGGTTGCCAACGACACCAACGCCGCTGGCGTTATCACGATCCTCGACAAGAACGGCCTCACCGTTCCTGTTTCGGGTCAGGACGCTTCGCCTGCTGGTCTGGCAAACGTTCTCCTCGGCAAGCAGACGTGTACTGTCTGGAAGCCCGCTTCGATTGAGGCTGCAGCTGCAGCTGGCGTCATCATCTCGCTCCTCAAGGGCGAGACGATCACCGCTGACAAGGAAGCAAACGGTGTGCCTTACATCGCTGTTACCCCCACGAAGATCACCGCTGACAACGTCATTGACGTTGTTACCGCTGGCGACGTGACGGTAGCCGACCTCTGTGCAGGCGACGTAGCCGCCGCTTGTACTGCAGCAGGCATCAAGTAATAACGAGTAACTGAGGGCCTCGCGCCGGCCAGAACCTGGTCGGCGCGAGGTCTTTCACCGGCTCCACCCAGATCAATAGACTTTTTTACGAACACTTTCTCGCCGTCGCCCACCACCCTGGCGGCCAGGCATTATCAAGGGAGATAATCTTGGGAACCCCGCTCATCGAGCTGACAAATGTCATCAAAAACTTTGGCCCGGTCGACGTTCTGAAGGGCGTCAATTTCACCGTCGAAGAAGGAAAAGTTACCGCCCTCGTGGGTGACAACGGCGCCGGAAAGTCGACCCTGATCAAGGGCCTCTCGGGAGTTCAACCCTTCGACGGCGGCAAGGTCATGTTCCGTGGCGAAGAGGTGAACGTTCGTTCTCCCCGTCAGGCGTCGGCCATGGGTATCGAGGTTGTGTATCAGGACCTCGCACTCTGCGAAAACCTCGACATCGTGCAGAACATGTTCTTGGGCCGCGAAGAGAAGTTTGGTGGAACCCTCGACGAGGCCGCCATGGAATTTGCTGCGCAGAAAGCGCTGCAGTCTCTGTCCGTTCGCACGGTCAAATCCGTGCGTCAGAAGGTGTCGTCACTCTCCGGTGGTCAGCGCCAGACGGTGGCCATTGCGCGTTCCGTTTTGCGAAACGCCAAGATGGTCATCCTCGATGAGCCCACCGCTGCTCTGGGTGTTGCCCAGACAGAGCAGGTGCTCAACCTGGTGCGGCGCTTGGCCGACAACGGCATTGCCGTGCTGATCATTAGCCACAACCTTGCTGACGTGTTTGAGGTTGCCGACAACGTCAGCGTTCTTTACCTGGGCCAGATGGTCGCTCACCTCAAGGTCAAGAACACCAACCGCGACGAAGTGGTGGCCTACATCACCGGTTCCAAGAGCATGACGGGAGTTGCTTAAGATGTCCGCCCCTACGCCCATTTCGACCGGCCACGAGGGCACGGTTCGCGACCAATTCCGGTCGTACATTCAACGAGTCCGCGGTGGCGACATGGGATCACTCCCGGCCATCCTTGCGCTTGTCGTGCTCGCCGCGCTCTTTGCGTCACTGAGTCCCTACTTCCTCACCACAGGAAACATCGCCAACCTCTTCGTGCAGGCGTCTGAGCTCACCGTTCTCGCGTGTGCCCTCGTCTTTGTTTTGCTCCTTGCGGAGATTGACCTTTCCGCGGGTGTCACGGCGGGTTCCGGCATGGCCGTCTTCCAGGTGCTCTTCGGCGTGCTCGGGTGGAACTGGATCGTGGCTTTGCTTCTCGCTTTGGCTGCTGGTGCGGTCATCGGTGCGGTTATCGGTTTCTTCGTTTCGCGTATCGGCGTGCCCTCATTCGTGGTCACGCTGGGCCTCTTCCTCGGCCTGCAGGGCTTCATGCTCCTGCTGCTCGGCGATGGCGGCATCTACCGCCTCGAGCAGCCCGAGCTCAAGGCCATCATGAACAGCAACATGCCCGTGTGGGCAGGCTGGGCGATGTTGGCCATTGCCGTGTTCGGCAGTTTCGGCCTGGGTCTGTCTGACCGCATGCGCAGGACGAAGGTGGGCCTGCCCACGCGTCCGTTCATCATGCTGATCTTCAAGGTGGCGGCAATCGCCATCCTGGGCGGTCTCGTTGTGCTGCTGCTCAGTGTCAACCGCGGTCAGGCGTTGCTGGCCATCGAGGGCGTGCCCATCGTGATCCCCATCGTGCTCATCATTCTGGTGGTGGGAACGTTCGTGCTCGACCGCACCGTTTTTGGTCGTTATATTTACGCGGTTGGTGGAAACCCCGAGGCGGCGCGTCGCGCGGGAATCAAGGTCGCCCAGATTCGTCTGTATGCCTTCATCATCTGTTCCACGCTGGCGGTGGTGTCGGGTCTCCTGCACGCAAGCCGCATTGGGTCGATTGAGTCAACCGCTGGCCGCACCATTGTGCTCGAGGGTGTTGCCGCCGCTGTGGTGGGTGGCGTGAGCCTCTTTGGTGGCCGAGGCCGCTTGGCTTATGCAGCTGTCGGCGCACTGGTGATTTCGATCATCGACAACGGCCTGGGTCTCATCGGCCTGCCCGCTGGCGCCAACTTCCTCATCACCGGTGGCGTTCTGGTCGCCGCCGCCACGATTGACGCACTCTCGCGTCGTCGTTCCGGCGTCTCGATCATGCGGACGTAGCAACGGTGCCACGACAGACCGACTCGTCGTTTGTCACAGTAACCAACGCCCAGGGCGCGAGCATGACGCTCGCGCCCTTTGGCGCGCGTCTTGTGGATGTGCGCATGCCCGACCGCGACGGGAACCTCGACAGCTGCATCCTCGGATTCGATTCTGAGCCCGAGTATGTGACGAACGCCGACAACTACATGGGCGCCACGATTGGACGAGTCGCCGGACGCTCGGCAGGCGCCCGTTTCACGGGTGGCGGACTCGATCTCACTCTCGAGCCCAACGACAACGGTCACACGCTTCACAGCGGCCCACATGGCTCGCTCGACCGAGTGACCTGGAGCGCCGAGCAGGTGACCGAGTCGCGCGGAAGCGGAGTGCGTTTTTCGACCGTCAGCCCGGACGGCGCGGGTGGCTATCCGGGAAACCTTCGGGCGACGGCCACGTACCTCCTGAGCGACGACAACGAGATCACGTGTGAGATTCGCGCTTCGGCGGATCGCGACACTCCCGTGGCCATGACGCAACACGCGTATTGGAACCTGACGTCGGGGGGACGAGAATCCGTTCTCGACGACGAGTTGTGGGTGGCGAGCGACCAGATTTTTGGCATGACCGCGGACCTTGTTGCCACCGGTGTGATGTGGGATGTCGCAGATACCGGGTTCGATTTTCGAACGGCGCGGGCCATGCGGGAGCGTCTGCCCGAGGGGACGGGAGTCCCGTGGCCCGCGATCGACCACACCTACCTACTTCGCCAGTCAGGGCAGGGCGGCGTCGAGCCGGTAGCCTCGCTCTTCTCTCCCACGACGGGCAGAAGAATGGACATCATCACGTCGGAGCCTGCGTTGCAGGTGTACCTCGGCTGCCATCTGACCGGCATCCCCGGTCGCTCCGGCGCCACGTATGGTCCCGGAGACGGGATTTGCTTAGAAACAGTCCGATTCCCCGACTCACCCCTGCTACCGAAATTGCCCACCGTCGTCTTGGCGGCAGGCAACGAGTACGTGCACCACATCACCTATCGATTCACGGCAAAATAGAACCTATCCACGAGACATAAAAAGGGAAGAAAATGACA
>CAIVOR010000131.1 GCA_903907615.1 uncultured Microbacteriaceae bacterium
CCCCGCCCCACGAAGCACGTCCGCCGGTGTGACGCCGCCCGTGCGCGATGCCTTCTGGAGTTCCCGGTGAGCGAGCTTACGCTCTTCGTTTTTCGCATCGCGTTCCTCGTGTTGCTGTGGGTCTTTGTGTTCTTCGTGGTTTACGCGGTGCGTAGCGACCTTTTTGGGCAGCGGGCCAAGCGACTGCCGGCTTCCCCGCGCGCGGCCGCGCCGGACGCCACGGCTTTCCTCACCCAGGCCCACGGGGTCATCACAGACGGCGTCGTCACTGCCCCCGGGACGACGAGCCACGGGCTCGCTCTGGTCATTACGGCGGGGCCCAAAAAGGGCGAGCGAATCCCCCTGGTATCCGAGGCCATCACTATCGGTCGCGCCTCTGATTCGTCGCTCGTGATCCGCGACGACTACACGTCCACACGTCACGCCGTAGTCGAGCTTCGCCGCGGTTCGTGGCAAATCACCGACCTCGGGAGCACCAACGGCACTCTGGTCAACGGCTCCCGCATTTCGGCTCCGATTGCCGTGGTTCCGGGAATGACAATCACCGTGGGTCAAACCGTTTTCGACGTGAGGGCAGCGTCGTGAGTCCGCTCGTTTCAGCCCGCTCGGACGTCGGTCGCGTTCGCACGTCCAACCAAGACTCCGGTTTTGCCGGTCAGTTCTTTTTTGTCGTTGCGGATGGCATGGGCGGTCACGCCGGTGGCGACGTCGCCTCGGGTATCGCCGTGCGCGACCTGGCCAGCCTGGATCGCCGCTTTTCGTCCGTCGCCGAGGCGCGCACCGCTCTCGTCACAGAGCTCAAGACCATCAACGACAAACTCTCGCGCGTCGTCGACAACAATCCCGAGCTCGCTGGGCTCGGCACCACGGTGAGTGGCATGGTTCGCGTGGGTGACCGATTTGTCATTGCCCACATTGGTGACTCGCGCATCTACCGCCTCTCAAATGGGGAGCTCATACAGGTAACCGCCGACCACACCTTCGTTCAGCAACTGATCGACGCGGGCCGAATCACCCAAGCAGAAGCGAAAGACCACCCGCGGCGATCTGTCCTCATGCGGGTCTTGGGCGATGTCGACGACGATCCGACGATTGACACGCTCGATTTGCCGGCCATTCCCGGCGAGCGCTGGCTGTTGTGCAGCGATGGTTTGACCGGGGTTTTGGACGACGATGCGCTCACTGCCCTCTTGGCTGGCGATAACGACTCCGACACTGTTTCGGCTCGCCTTATCGATCGAAGCCTGGCGGGTGGAGGGCCCGACAACATCACGGTGATTGTGCTTGACGTCGCGGGCGAAGAGGGGGAGGCACGATCCGATTTCGTGGGTTCGGCCGCGTCCAAACGAAAATTTCCTGCCGTCGAGGCGGGCGACCCCGGCTCCAGCCCTCGACCCAAGACGCGCACGGTCCCCGTGGCCACCAGCGAACTGCCGTTGCCCAGCACACAGCCCAAACCGCGCCGTGATGACGTGCGGGAGCAACCCCGACTTACAGCGCGCGGGCGTCGACGGCTTCGAGCGGGAATCATCGCCGTTGTGGTTTTTGCCGTTCTCGTTTCTGCCGCGATTGTGGGGTACCGCTGGACTCAGACGCGCTTCTATCTCGGAGCGAGTGGCACTCATGTGGCGGTTTATCAAGGAATACCTGTGACGCTCGGCGGTCTTGC
>CAIVOR010000132.1 GCA_903907615.1 uncultured Microbacteriaceae bacterium
AGACTCGGGTGCAGTCAATCTCACCATCGTGTCAAACAACATGGGCGTCGATGGGAAGGGCCTGGGGCTCCTCCTCGAAAACCACCAAGTGAAGAAAGTTCTCGCTTCGTATGTCGGGGAAAACAAATTATTCGCAGAGCAATATCTCAGCGGTGAACTAGAAGTTGAATTTGTCCCACAGGGTACGTTGGCCGAGCGAATGCGCGCTGGAGGCTCCGGCATTCCGGGCTTCTACACAAGAACTGGCGTGGGGACTCCAATCGCGGAAGGGAAAGAACTCAAGCAATTTGGCGACGAAACCTTCGTACTTGAGCGCGGAATAACAACAGACTTTGGTCTTGTCCATGCATACGCAGCGGATTCCGCAGGCAACCTGATTTATAGGCACACCGCGAGAAACTTCAATCCCCTCGTAGCCCAATGCGGCCGCATCACCATTGCCGAGGCAGAAAGCGTGTCTCAAGATTTCCTCGATCCAAACGCGATCATGACACCAGGAATATTTGTGCAACACCTCGTTTTGGCCCGGCCACGAATTAAAGAAATTGAACAGAAAACCGTTCGATTGCGCGAGGAAAGTGAGGATGAGGCCCTATGACGTGGACGAGAGATGAAATGGCTGCCATTGCCGCCTTGGAACTCCGCGATGGTGATTACGTAAATTTAGGAATTGGAATTCCGACACTGGTCGCAAACCATCTTCCTGCCGGAGTGCAGGTAACTCTTCAAAGCGAGAATGGCCTGCTCGGCATGGGCCCTTTCCCCTTTGATGGAGACGAGGATCCCGACCTAATAAACGCTGGTAAGCAGACCGTTACCCTGCTCCCCGGGGGTAGCTATTTCGATTCGGCGCTGTCATTCGCGATGATCCGCGGTGGCCATGTAGCCATTGCGATTCTCGGGGCAATTCAAGTGTCTGCCAATGGTGATCTTGCGAACTGGACGATTCCCGGCAAACTCGTGAAGGGGATGGGGGGTGCGATGGATCTAGTCGCTGGAACTCCTCGCGTAATTGTTGTCACTGAACACGTCGCGAAGGATGGCAGTCCCAAGATTGTTGCAACATGTGACCTGCCGCTCACGGGAGCGAATTGCGTTGACAGAATAATTTCAGACATGGCGGTTTTTGACGTCATATCGTCTGGACTTGTGCTCAGAGCAACAGCGCCAGGTGTCAACCTCGATGAAATTAGGGGCAAGACCGGTGCCACGTTCAGTGTTGATCTCGAGCGTGACGAGGAAGGCCCAAAGTCGACAGAGCTAGAAACCCGCGGATAGAACCGCGCAGCATTCACAAGGCTTCAGCGACGTCCTCGGCTACCGCGCAGGGAACCTATTGCGCTACGTCACCTAGTGATGAGATGGAGGTGAGGGTGGTGTGAATAAGACCTCAGAGTATTTGTGACAAAACGTGGAGGGCTGTTCGTCGGAAGTTTGTCAGGTTCAAACCTTTTGGACGTCGCCACTAGTCGTCACCTCGTGATGATGAAGGAATCCCGTTCAGGAAATCGTCAACAGCTGGGTCATCGCGGCACCAATCCCCAGTGGGATGATGCGAAGAAGGGTCTCGAGCACGTCCCCAGTCTGCCCTGTTCGACAGCGCCCAATAACATTGAGTCACACACCTAGGAGAACCATGTCTCGCCCTGCCCTCAAGCCCCTCATTTCACTGTCCGCCTTCGTCGCGGTCGCCTTTGGCGTGCTGTCGGGGTGTGCGGCGACGCCAGGTGGAGCGACCGAGCGTGCTGCCAGCGCGGCCGACACGGCGAGTGCGGCCGACTGCGCGGGTGTGTGGGTTGAGGTGGACTTCGACATTCTCGGGTCGCCCCTGATCGAAAAGTGCGTTGAGGCATCCGCCAGTATCGACGCAATGGAGGCGCTCGACGCAGCAGGCGTCACGGTAATAGGCACAGCCGATTACGGCCTCGACGTGGTCTGCCGTGTCAATGGCCTTCCCGCCGCTACGCAAGCGCTCAACATTCCCGGCCACGAAACGTATCGCGAGACGTGTGCACAGATGACTCCCGAATTTGGCTACTGGTCGGTGTGGGTGGAAGACCGCGCCACGGGCGCCTGGGCCTATGCGCCGGTCGGGATTGACAGCCTGACGCTCGTTCCGGGCAATTCGTTGGGGCTCACGTTCACCTCGGGCACCCACACGGATCCGCCCGTGAGCCCACTGAGCGACTAGATTCGGCACACCCGTGAGTGACAGAGCAGCACCCTCGCGCCAGATCGGTCGATGGCGGCCCCTGTGGCTGAGCCTCTGGGTGTCTCTTGCCTTTGTTGCGGGACGCATAGTTTTCCGCGTGGTCTTCGGTGGGGCACCGGGTGAGGGGTGGCTCCTTCCCTCACTTCCCCGCGTGGATCTGGGTGGCTTCTTTTCAAGTGTGAATCTCTTTGGCCCCGTCACACTCGATGGTCTCGCTCGCACGGTGGTGGCGGCCCTCCCCATCGCTGCACTCATCGTGGCCTCGGGACTTCTGTTTTCGCTGATTGACGTTCGGCGCCTCATTGTTCGAACACGACGCTGGGGAGGTGGCAGCGCCAGCCTCGCGGCCGTGCTTATCGCGTTGGCTGTCTTGCCCGAACTGCGCCTCACGGGCCAGCGCCTAGCTCGAGCTCGTCGCCTGCGTTCGGTGCGTCATACCTTCACCGGCGTCATCGCACCGCTGGTGGGCGTGACGGTCGAGCGCGCGACGGCACTCGGCGCCAGCCTCGAGTCGCGAGGCTTCATGAACGCCTCGGTGGACATCGAACCCCAGTGCGCCGCACCAGTGATTGCGGACGACGTGTGCTTGCGAACAGCGAACGGGCGCACGGTCCTTGACGATGTGACGTTCTCCCTCGTGCCGGGCACAGTGACGCTCCTCACGGGTGACACAGGCTCGGGAAAGACCACGCTCCTGCGCGCGCTGGCGGGGTTGGCCGAATCGGTTGACCGCATCGACATGACGGGCAGTATGCGTGTTGGGGGTGTGGAACGCCAGGGGCGCTCGGCGAGAGTGACCGCGAATTTTGTGGCCTACGTTCCGCAGGACGTTCGGGCGGGCTTCGTCGGCGTGACGGTGGCTGAAGAAGTGGGTATGACGCTCACCCTGCGCGGTGAACATCGATACCAGGTGGATGCCCGCGTGAGCGTTATGGCCCGAGACATGGGAATCGGGCATCTGCTCGATCGGCCCATCACCGACCTCTCGGCCGGCGAGGCGACACGTGTCTCGCTCGCAGCCGCCCTCATTGGGCTGCCCAGCGTGCTGCTCATCGACGAGCCGTTTGCCGACCTCGATGACAACGCGCTGGCTCTGGTCAGTGCCACACTTCGCGACCTCGCCACGCGCACCGGCATCACGCTCCTGATTGCCGAGCACCGCACGGCACCACTTGCCGGTCTCGCCTCGACGCGTTTACACATCTCCCACGGAACGGTTCGCGCCGTTGACGTGGCCAGTGACGTTGACATAAGCACGAGCGGTTCACGTTCGCCACTGCGGGACGGCAACCCTGACACCGGGATCTTCAACGAGACCTTCTCTCGACCCGTGGCGCTCGTTGGACCCAACGGTTCAGGAAAGACGACCCGCTTGTGGCGACTCGCACTCCCGGCGGGCAAGCGGGCGACCGGCATCCGGCTTGTCCCGGAGAATCCCCGCGACCTATTCACGCGTGAGAGTGTGGCCGAAGAATGTCGTGCTCAGGATCGGCAGCACCGGAGACGATTACCCGCTCCGCATGTCGGCTACGGGAAGTCATCACGAGACGTGGTGTACGAAATTCTGGGCGACACCATCGACCTCAACGTGCACCCGCGCGATCTCTCGACCGGACAGCAACGCGCGCTTGCCATCGCCCTCCAGTTGCACGAGCGCCCCCGCACCCTTCTCATCGACGAACCCACCCGCGGCCTCGATCGACGGGCCTGCGGCGAACTCGCCCGGGTCCTGGAGCGCATTTCTCTGCAGGGGACCCGCGTCATCGTCGCCACTCACGACCAGTCGTTCGCCACGCTCATTAACGCGCGCGTGCTGACGCACGCCCCGCGCCTCGAGGCGGTGGTGTCCTCGTGACCCGACTGCAGACGCCAACAGATGTGGCAACGACGATTCCGCCCCCGGTTCATGCCCCTGCCCGCGACCGTCGCCGAGGGCGACTCGCCACGGCGCTGCTGTTCGCCACCGTGAGTCTCGCCGCGCTGGCGTGTTTTGCGTGGCCGTTGGTGATCCCCGCATCCTCTGGGCAGTCACCGGTTGTCCCGGCCGTCCTCGTCTGCCTGGTCGTTCCCGTCCTCGCCGTGGTGGCCGTCATCGTTGCCGATCGTGGCGTAGTGGGCTCACCGAACGCTGCCACGTTCGTGGCAATGCTGGGGCTGCTCGCGGCCGCGGGAACCCTGGCGCGCCTGTTTGCCTCCGCGGCCGGAGGCGTTGAAGCAATCTTCATCATTCTCATCATTGGCGGAGCCGCCTTTGGTCCCCGATTCGGATTTCTCCTGGGCATGGTCACAATCGGAGTCTCGGCCCTCGCCTGGGGAATGGTGGGGCCCTGGGTGCCGTTTCAGATGTTCGCCACCGCCTGGGTGGGAGCCGGAGCGGGCCTCGTTAGTCTCGCCATTCGGCGCGTGACACGGCGGGCGACTGCCAGACAACGCCGCTGGAGTGAATTCGCGACCCTCTCCGTTTACGGCATCGTCGCGGCCTATCTGTATGGCGCGCTCCTCAACCTGTGGTTCTGGCCGTTTGCGGTGGGTGGAGAAACGAGCATCTCGTACGAGGCCGGCGCCGCCGTAGGACTGAATCTCTCGCACTTCGTGGTCTACACGCTCGTCACGTCCACGCTCACGTGGGATACCGTTCGCGCCGCCACGACGGTCGTGGGGCTGATTGTGATGGGGCCGGCCCTGATGGCGGGGTTGCGGCGGGCCAAACTCGGTCGTTAGACGGTTTCGATACGCGCTGCGCGCTACTCAACCAGCGTGGATACGCTGCGCGCTACTCAACCAGCGGGACAGGCTGCGCGCTAGACCGAGAAGTACTTTGCCTCGGGGTGGTGGAACACAAACGCGTCGGTCGACTGCTCGGGGTGGAGCTGCAACTCTTCGGAGAGTTCAACGCCGACGCGCTCGGGCTTAAGTAGCGCCACGACCTTGCGGCGGTCCTCCATGTCGGGACACGCGGGGTAGCCCAGCGAGAACCGAGCCCCGCGGTAGTCGAGTTTGAACATGCCCGCGAGGTCGGCCGGATCTTCGGCCCCAAAGCCCAATTCCTCGCGGATGCGTGCGTGCCAGAACTCGGCCAGCGCCTCGGTGAGCTGCATGGCGAGGCCGTTGAGCTCCATGTAGTCGCGGTAGGAATCGGACGCAAACAACTCGCCGGTCACCGCGCTCACGCGGTCGCCGAACGTGGCCAGCTGAATGGGGAGCACGTCCACTCGGCCAGAATCCACCGACGACACGAAGTCAGCCAAGCACAGGTGGCGATCGCGCGACTGGCGTGGGAACGTGAAACGCAGTCGTTCTGACCCCAGCTCACCGCCAGAGCCGCCATCGGGAGCGAGCACTCCCTGCGCACCCAACACCCCGTGCATGTCGTCGCCGTGGTGGCGCACAATCACGTCGTTGCCGTCTGAGACGACGGGAAAATATCCGTAAATCACCGAGGCGTCGGCGATGCCCTCCGCCAAGATGCGATCGAGCCAGTAGCGCAGCCGGGGGCGCCCCTCGGTGTCGACCAGCTGTTCGTAGGTCGCTCCGTCGTCGCCACGGCCGGGCTTGAGCCCCCATTGGCCCATGAAGGTGGCGCGCTCATCGAGGAACGCGGCATAGTCACCGAGGGCCACGCCCTTGACGATGCGGGTGCCCCAGAACGGTGGCACGGGAATCGCGTTATCGGCAGCGACATCTGAACGGGCCGGGATGTTCTCGGGCTCGGTCACGACGAGTTGCGACGGACGATGGATGCGCTTCTTGAGTTCGGGAAGGTTGACGGTCGCGGGGTCCGCGCCGCGGGCCACCGCCACCAGCGGTTCCATGAGCGCGAGGCCCTCAAAGGCGTCGCGCGCGTAGCGCACCTCTCCGTCGAAGATGGCGGCGAGGTCCTCCTCGACAAACGCGCGCGTGAGGGCCGCGCCACCCAGGATGACGGGCCAGCGTCCCGCGAGCCCCCGCGCGTTGAGTTCGAGAAGGTTCTCTTTCATGACCACCGTGGACTTCACGAGGAGTCCGCTCATGCCGATCACATCGGCGCCCGACTCTTCGGCGGCCGCAATGATCTCGTTGATGGTCTTCTTGATGCCGATGTTGACCACGTCGTATCCGTTGTTGGACAGGATGATGTCGACCAGGTTCTTGCCGATGTCGTGCACGTCGCCACGCACCGTGGCCAGCACAATCTTGCCCTTGCCCGCGGCTTCGGCTTTCTCCATGAACGGTTCGAGCAGCGCGACCGCTGCTTTCATCACTTCGGCCGACTTGAGCACGAACGGCAACTGCATTTCACCCTTGCCGAACAACTCGCCCACCACCTGCATGCCGGAGAGCAGGTGGTCGTTGATGATGTCGAGGGCGGCGATGCCGTCACCCCGTGCCTGCTCCAAGTCTTCGGGAAGCCCCTTGGCGTCGCCATCGATGATGCGACGAGCCAGACGTTCACCCACCGGGAGGGCGGCCAGCTCGAGGGCGCGTTGGTCGCGAATCGCGGCCGCATCCACGCCCGCGAACGTATCCAGCATGAGCTCAAGCGGGTCGTAGGTGACGTTGCCGTCGGCGTCGAACTCTCGGCGATCCCAGACGAGATCGAGCGCGACCTTGCGCTGGGCATCCGGGATGGTAGCGAGCGGCACAATCTTGGCGGCGTCAACAATTGCCGAATCCAGGCCGGCCTCCATGGCCTCGTGCAGGAAGACCGAGTTCAGCACCGTGCGTGCCGCGGGGTTGAGCCCAAACGAGACGTTCGAGACGCCCAGCGTGGTGTGCACACCCGGGTATTTGGCGGTGAGCTGACGAATGGCCTCGATGGTCTCAATGGCGTCGCGTCGCGTCTCTTCCTGCCCCGTCGCGATGGGGAACGTGAGGCAGTCCACCAAGATGTCATCGACGCGCATGTCCCAGTCGTCCACCAGGGTGTCGATGAGGCGCGAGGCGATACGCATCTTTCCCTCGGTGGTGCGCGCCTGGCCTTCTTCGTCGATGGTGAGCGCGACAACCGCAGCGCCGTGCTCCTTCACCAGCGGCATGATGCGCGCGAAGCGCGAGTCGGGCCCGTCGCTGTCCTCGAAGTTCACCGAGTTAACGATGGGACGGCCGCCGATAAGTTCCATGCCGGCCTGAAGTACAGCTGGCTCGGTGGAGTCGATCACCAGCGGGAGGGTAGATGCGCTGGCAAAGCGGGACACGATCTCGCGCACATCGCCGACCCCGTCGCGACCGACATAGTCGATGCAGACGTCGAGAACGTGGGCTCCGTCGCGGATCTGATTGCGCGCAATGTCGACGCAGTCATCCCAGCGCTCCTCGAGCATGGCATCACGAAACGCCCGCGATCCGTTGGCGTTGGTGCGTTCTCCGATGGCGAGGAAGGCGTTGTCTTGAACAAAGGGAACGTGCTGATACAGGCTTGCCACACCGTTTTCATGCACGGGTGTGCGCGCCACGGCCGGGGCCCCTCCCAGTCGATCAACAACAGCCTTGAGGTGCGTGGGGGTGGTGCCGCAGCAACCGCCCACAAGCGCTAGGCCAAATTCCTTCACGAACTGCTCGTGCGCGGTGGCCAATTCCTCGGGGCTCAGCGGGTAGTGCGACCCGTCTGCGGTGAGGATTGGCAGACCTGCGTTGGGCATGCACATCACGGGAATGTTTGAGTGACGCGAGAGGTGTCGCAGGTGTTCGCTCATCTCGGTGGGGCCGGTGGCGCAGTTGAGCCCAATCATGTCGATGCCCAGAGGTTCGAGCGCGGTGAGTGCGGCGCCAATCTCACTACCCATGAGCATGGTGCCGGTGGTCTCAACCGTCACCTCCACGAAAATCGGCAGGCGCACGCCCGTCTCGACTACGGCCTGCTTGCATCCGTTTACGGCCGCCTTGGTCTGGAGTAAGTCCTGAGAGGTCTCAATCAGGAAGGCATCTGCGCCGCCTTCGATGAGTCCCACGGCCTGTTCGGCAAACGTGGCCTTGAGGTGCGCGTACGTGGTGTGTCCCAGGCTGGGCAACTTGGTACCCGGTCCCATCGATCCCAACACCCACCGCATGCGACCGTCAGCAGCCTCGAAGGCCTCGCACGATTCGCGAGCTAGGCGGGCACCGTCACGCGCCAGCTCCGCGATGCGATCCTCAATGCCGTAGTCGGACAGGTTAGACCAGTTGGCTCCAAACGTGTTCGACTCAATGCAGTCGATACCCACCTCAAGGTAGGCGTCATGAATGGAGCGAATGATGTCGGGCCGGCTGACATTAAGTATTTCGTTGCAACCCTCGAGCTGCTGATAATCGTCCAGAGTAGGGGCGTGCTCTTGGAGCATGGTCCCCATAGCACCGTCGCCCACAACGACACGTTCTGTCAGCGCAGTCACAAGGGCCTGTGCGCGGGGGGTGAAAATGGGCTCTGGCACGCCTCTCAGTCTACGGTTGGCGCCACGTCTCAAACGCGGCATAGTCGCTGATCATCAGGTCGGTGTACGCCCGGGCGTAATCAGCAATCGCATGGTCGAAGACTTTGCCCTCATCCAAGTAACCAGCGATGAGCGAGGCGTCTCCCGCTCGGGCGTGCGCTCGCGCCAAAGCCGCCGCACAGACCGACGCATAAGCCTCAAAGGACGAGGCGTCAAGTGCCGTGGCTTCGATTCGGCCCTTCATGTCCCACAGCTGGCGGAAGTAGAAGTCGAACGGCAAGGTCTCGTCGCCGCGGGTCCAGCCCAAGAAGGGATCGCTCGAGGACTGAATAAGTCGCTGGCCCACCACGACGCGCTTTCCGTGGTGGTCGTACTCACTGGGCGCCAGGTGTGCTTCCAGCACAGACGCGTCCGCCTGCTTCGCTTGGAGGATGAGCGGTTCGCCGTCGCCAGACTTAAAGAGAAGTGCGTACGCGCGCGTTCCCACCGACCCCACGCCGACCACTTTGACGGCCGCCTCAACGAACGAATACCGGTCGAGCAGGGCAACGCGATCGGGCGGGAGAGTCCCCCGGTAGCGACGAAACACGTCGGCCACCGTTTCCAGGTGATCCGTTCCCTGAAACGGAACGAGAGTGGGCGGATCAGAGCGGAAGTGCCATTCATCGCCGATGCGCTCCGTCAACTTGACGCTGGCCTTCTCGCCGTCCTTAGTGCGCGCGCGCTTTCCCGCTCGCAGCAACGCGTCGCGCAATCCGGGTTTCTGAATCTCGCCGATCATCCATTCCAGGTCCGCGCGGGCAAACCACACGTCGAGCGTGGGACGCTCGCTGAATGTGGTCATCCACTCGCGATACGCGCGTCCCACGGCACGGGATGCACGGCGCTCGGTATTCTCACCGAGATTGTGAACCCTCGCCGCCGTCGCAAAACTGGCCGCCAGCCTTTTGACATCCCACTCAAACGGTCCAGGGAGTGTCTCGTCAAAATCGGTGAGATCGAAGGTGAGGCTGCGTTCGGCCGAGGCAAAGATGCCGAAGTTGTAGAGGTGAGCATCGCCACACAGTTGCACGTCCAGTCCCGAGTTCGGGCGTAGCGACAGGTCTCGAGCCATGACGGCGGCGGTACCCCTGAGAAATGAAAAAGCGTCGGCACCCATGCGCTCGTAGCGCAGCGGAATAAGTTCGGGATTTCGCGTCGCGTTCTGCGCCTCAATGATGGCGGTAGCTGCGGTGCGCTCGGGCGGCTTCGGGCAGTCGGCGAGACTCTCCAGCGGCACCCTCGCCCGAACGGAGGCCCCCGCTTGGCGACGCTGGTCGCGCGATGGACGTTGCCGCATCAGAATGCTGACGTCGTCGGTCATGTGCTCAGCCTAAACGTGTCGTGCGCGAAGGAGCCGGAGGCTAGATGGGCGAGGTAATGCCGGTCAGCTCTTCGCTGGCCGTCCAGAGTCGTTTCGCGTCGTCGTCGCTGAGGGCGGCAGGCACCCGTCGCGCGGGCACAGGGAATCCCTTGAGCTCGCTCATTCCGTGCGGACCGTAGTAGTCGTTGCCGGCCACACCCGGGGCCGTAGCAACATAGAGCATGGGCAGGGCACCCTGCTCTGCTGACTGTGATCCAAGGTGACTGCCCAGGCGCGCGAGCCACTTTGCGAATGAGCCACTGTCTTTCATGGGGCCTGACGCGACGAGATCGGTTGACGACCAGCCGGGGTGACCCGCAACAGCAATCGCATCAACCTTGGCGGCGACAAACCGGCGCTGCAGTTCGCGGGTGAACAATAGGTTGGCCAGCTTGCTCTGGCCATAGGCACCCCACGCGGTGTACTTCTTCTCGCGCATCAGGTCGTCAAAGGCGATGCTGCTCGGACGGTGGGCATTGGAGGCAACAGCCACCACGCGCGCACCGGGCGTCTTCCGGATGACCGGCATCAGGAGCATCGTCAGGGCGAATGCGCCCAGGTGGTTCGTGCCGAACTGAAGTTCAAAGCCGTCCTCGGTTACCTGTCGCTGAGGCACCGCCATAATGCCCGCGTTATTGACCAAGATGTCGAGCTTTTTGTTCGTGGCGAGCCAGGAAGTGGCGAAGGCGCGGATGCTCTTCAGGCTGGCCACGTCGACCACGGCAACGTCGACCTTGGCTGTGGGATGCGCCGCGAGAATTCGCTTCCGGACGCCCTCCGCCTTTGTGGCGTTTCGTGCCGCGAGCGTGACGTCAGCACCGTGCGCGGCAAGTTCGGTGGCCATCACGAGACCCAAACCGGCGGTAGCGCCGGTCACAATGGCGCGCTTGCCCGTGAGGTCGGGAATTTCAGCCGCGGTCCAGCGTTGTTCGAGCTTCATGATTTTCCTTTATGGGCCGTCCGTCGAGAAGACACGTGCAGATGCGACCTCTCCCGCAATGACCACAGGCTAGCGGAGGTGCTCGCCGAAGAAGGCATCGATGCGTGACCACGCATCGGCCGCGTCGGCCGGGACGGGTCGGAAGCCCGCCACCTTCTGCATAATCGGACGCATGAGCTTGGGTCCGGCTGGACCGGGGTTCATGAAGGCGTGATTGGCGTCCGGGTATTCCTTGATGTCGTGTGCGATGCCGCGCTTCGTGAGCGCCGTCTCCATTGTGGTGGCAGCGCCCTTGAGCGTCTTGTCCTTGGCTCCATAGCTGCCCACGATGGGGCATGCGCCTTCGAGAATGGCATCCAGGTCTTTGGGCATCATGCCGTAATTAACGGCCGAGGCGTCGTACCCCCGTTGCGCCAACTGCAGAGCGAAGCCGCCACCCATGCAGAAGCCGATCACGCCCATCTTGCCCGTGCAGTCTTTTCGGGATGCGAGTAGTTTCTTGGCCGCCTCAACATCGTTGAACGCCTGCCCCTCACCATCGTTGAGGGCACGAAAGGTAGCGCGCAGGCATCGCCGCATGCCGCCGCGACTGTAGAGATCGGGCATCAGCACGAGGTAGCCTCGGCGGGCCAATTCCTCGGCGTGATGGATCATGTTCTCTTCGATACCAAAGACTTCGTGAACGAGAACGACGCCGGGCCAGGGTCCCTTTCCGTCCGGAACCACGAGGAGCCCGGGGACATCTCCGTTGCCGTCCGTCGTGGGGATGACGATGTTTTCGCTGCGCACTTTCATCGCCGCCTAGAGACCCGTCGACATCTGCGTCAAACGAGCGGCGTCATCCGCGGGGAGCGCAAAGGATGCGGCAGCCATGAGTGCGGGCAGCTGTTCCACCACGCGAGCGCTGGCGATCGGCGCCGTCACGGTGGGTTGGTCGCGCAGCCACGCGAGGGCCACCGTCGCCGGGGCCACCCCGTTACCCGCGGCAATCTCACGCACCGCGGACACGACCTCCCAGGCCTGATCACTGGCGTACATGCCCGCAGCCCCTGCGCGAACCTGTCCGTTCATGTCGTCTGCCGAGGCGTACTTGCCAGTGAGAAGCCCCGCGCCGAGCGCGAAGTAGGGCGCCACTCCGATGTCCAGCTGGGCACACATGGCAGCCATGCTCGTCTCAAATTCCGCACGGAAAACGAGGTTGTAGTGCGGTTGCACGGCCACCGGTACCGCCCAACCGTTGGCACGGGCCACACTCACGTATTCGCTCACGCGCTCAGGCGTGTAGTTGGACAGCCCAATCGCGCGTACCTTGCCGGCGCGAACCAGAGCGTCAAAGGCTTCGACCGTCTCTTCGATCGCTACCGTGGCGTCGTCCTCGTGCGCGTAATAGAGGTCGATGTAGTCAGACTGCAGACGGCCCAACGACTCCTCAGCAGCGACCCGGATGTTCTCTGCACTCAGTCCTGGGCGGGTGCGCAGCTTGGCCACCTTGGTCGCCACAATCACGTCGGCGCGATTGCCGCGCGCGGTCATCCACGCGCCAATGATGGCCTCGGACTCGCCGCCGACGTTTCCCGGCTTCCAGGCCGAGTAGGCATCTGCGGTGTCGACGAAGTTTCCGCCGCCAGCCGTGTAGGCATCGAGCACAGCTTCAGACTGGGTCACGTCCGCGGTCCAGCCAAAGACGTTGCCCCCCAAGCACAGCGGGAAAACCGAGAAATCTGAGGAGCCGAGAGTGCGTCGCGTCATGCCCTTAACACTAGGCGCGCCGAGCCTGGATGCGCACCCATATTCGGCACACGAGCACGGCCAGGTAAGCAAACAACGTCATCAGTCCGGCGATGCCCACGATGTAGGCGACCACGCCACCCCAACCCAGCGAGCCGCTGGGGTCGAGGAACGGATAGGGCCACCATCCTGTGGCGAGGCCACGAACTATCGAAAAGGCCACCCAAGCCAGCGGGAAGATCAGCGCCCACCACAGGGCGCGCAACCGCAGGGGGAATCGGCCAATCGACAGGACCCAGTCGAGGACCAAAAGAATCGGGGCTGCCACGTGAAGAAGCTCGTTGGGCCATACCGGCCAGTCATATCCCGCATCCGGGCCCGTGAGCGGCAACCCGCGCAACATGAAGTTGTAGACCAGCGCGGTCACGATCGCGTAGGGAACTGCAATCATGCGCATGATGGTCAATAGGCGAGTATCGCGCTCAGTACGCAGCGAAACGATACCGGCAGCAATAAGGATGACCACGAACATCATGGCTGTCTGAATCGTGAAGAACGCAAAGTATTCGCCCGGTCGGAAGAGGTTGTGCGCGATGCGGTCGCCTACCTGAGTGGCGACCGCCGCAAAAATTCCGATGGCCAAAACGATGCGTGCAACGCCGACAACGCGGCGAGTAGTCAGTGCCCAGGGTGCAAGTTTCATGAGGAGACTCTATGTTCTCGCAACCCATTCTGGCTAGGGGTGTGCGAAACTTGGAGCATGACGACAACGAGCATTGACAGCATGTGGGGGATGCCCACGTGGGCTATCTGGACAATCGTAATTTTGGGTGTGTGGAGCGCCATCTGGAAGGCCCTGGCCCTTTACCGCGCCGGAACCCGACACAGCAAGGTGTGGTTCGTGGTGCTCTTCGTGGTGAACACGGTCGGTATCCTCGAAATCTTTTACCTGTTCTACTTCTCCAAGCTCACGGGCGTGGCCAAGAAGAACTCTTAGTCTCCTTCGCTCGACACATCGCAGAATTGCGGGTTCACGGAGCTAAGGGGCCAGCAACCACAGCACCGGGAGCCCCGCCATGGCCAGCGTGGCCAGAGCGACAAGGCCTTGTGACCACCATCGGCTTGCCCAACGCCCCATCAACTTCTTGTCTCGGGCAAGCCACCAGATCACAGCCATGAGAAACGGTGCCGTGAGACCGTTGATGATCGCAGCGACGATCAGAAATTGGATGGCGTCGACGCCGCCTAAATTCAGCGAGAGCCCGACCAGAATCGACAGCAAGATCACCGCGTAGAACGCACGGGCCTGGTTGGGCTTTTTCTCGAGGCTTTCTCGCCAGCCAAACGTTTCCGCCATGGCGTACGAGGTGGCTCCCGCGAGCACCGGCACGGTCAGGAGTCCGGTACCCAGGATTCCAAGCAGAAAGAGCAGCGACGCAAACGGTCCCGCGATGGGCTC
>CAIVOR010000133.1 GCA_903907615.1 uncultured Microbacteriaceae bacterium
CGGCGATTGTGTAGCGCGTCTCGCCCGCCTGAACCACCCCCAGGTTGGGGTGAAGCGTGGTGAACGGATAGTCGGCAATTTTGGGTCGGGCTGCCGACAACGCGGCCACCAAGCTCGACTTGCCTGCTGACGGATAACCGACGAGGGCAACATCCGCGAGCGTCTTGAGTTCGAGCACAACGTCGCCCTCAAAGCCGGGGGTGCCCAACAGGGCGAATCCCGGAGCCTTGCGCTTGGTTGAGGACAGCGACGCGTTGCCCAAACCGCCCAGCCCGCCGGGCGCCACAACGACACGCATGCCGGGCACATTCATGTCGGCGATGACCTTGCCCGAGGGTTCCTTGACCACGGTGCCCACCGGAACGCTGAGTTCGAGCGGCGCCCCGGTAGCGCCCTGCCGGTTACTTCCCTGCCCGGGTTCGCCGTTCGACGACGTCTGGTGCGGGTGGCGGTGGTACGACAAGAGCGTTGTCTCTTGCGGATCAGACACCAAGACGATGTCGCCGCCACTGCCGCCGTTGCCGCCATCCGGGCCAGCCAGAGGCTTGAACTTTTCACGACGCACCGAGACGCACCCGTGCCCACCGTGACCCGCGCGGAGGTGCAGGGTCACCTCGTCAACGAACGTGGTCATGTGAATCCTCGTGTCTGATTGCTAGTACTCGTGGGACTAACGCAAAAGAGCGAGCCGAAGCTCGCCCTTTGTGCATGAGTGGTGGTTAGACGGTGACGATGTTGATGACCTTGCGGCCACCCTTCGCACCAAACTCAACGGCACCCTCGGCAAGAGCGAACAGCGTGTCGTCGCCGCCACGTCCGACGTTGACGCCGGGGTGAAAGTGCGTTCCGCGCTGGCGAACCAAGATTTCGCCGGCTTTGACCTTCTGGCCGCCGTAGCGCTTGACGCCCAGACGCTGGGCGTTCGAGTCACGACCGTTGCGAGTGGAACTCGCTCCCTTTTTGTGTGCCATTTCGCGTTACTCCCTCGAGGCCTTACTTGATTCCGGTGACCTTGACACGCGTGAGCTCCTGGCGGTGGCCCTGGCGCTTGCGGTATCCGGTCTTGTTCTTGAACTTGTGAATGACGATCTTGGGGCCACGGAGGTCTTCGAGCACCTCAGCGGTGACAACAACCTTGGCCAGCGACGCGGCGTCGGAGGTGACCTTGGTACCGTCAACGAGGAGCACGGCGGGAAGCGTAATGATGCCCGACTTGTCGGCCGAAATGCGGTCCATCGTGATGATGGTTCCGACCTCAACCTTTTCCTGGCGGCCACCTGACTTGACTACTGCGAAAACCACTGTGCATACCTCACGTAAACGGGGGCGAGACTGTCTCGCCAAGAAAACTTTGGATCGTTCCCCTACCGGGAACACACACCAACACTCAAGAATATCCCGGGAATTGGTGTGCGGTCAAACTGGTGGTCACTCAACGGGGTCGGTCGCCTCGGCGGTGATGCTCGCCGTGGACACGCGACGACGACGCCCGCGTCCCTGACCGGGGTCGGAGGGCTCGGGAAGAGCATCCAACACACTGTCGAGGGCTGCCGAATCGAGGCCGGTCTTTTTGCGGCGTCCCTTGTTGACGGTGACCGGAATGTCGAGGATTTCGACAACCTCAGTGGTCTCTGCCGACGATTCAGCGCCCTCGTCTCCGTGGTTGATCGTGCTGGCCGCAATCTTTGCCAACGCGCTCGACGCTCCCTCGGGAATGATGTGAACTTCACCGGTCGGAGCAACGGCGCCGCGGCTGCGACCAGAACCTCCAGTGGCTCCGGAACCCGAACCACCGCGGCGGCTCTTCTCCGCAGGCTTGTCCGCCGCGCGATTACGGGTCACGGGCTCGTGGAAAACAACGACACCGCGGCCGGCACAGACTTCGCAGGGCTCGCTGAACGTTTCCAGCAGGCCCAGGCCCAACTTCTTGCGGGTCATCTGCACGAGACCGAGCGAGGTGATTTCGGCCACCTGATGCTTCGTGCGGTCGCGACTCAGGCACTCAATCAATCGCCGCTGAACGAGGTCGCGGTTTGATTCGAGCACCATGTCGATGAAGTCGACCACGATGATGCCACCGATGTCACGCAACCGGAGCTGGCGAACAATTTCTTCGGCCGCCTCAAGGTTGTTCTTGGTGACGGTTTCTTCGAGGTTTCCGCCGGATCCCACAAACTTGCCCGTGTTCACATCGACCACGGTCATGGCCTCGGTGCGGTCGATGACAAGCGAACCACCGCTGGGCAGGTACACCTTGCGGTCGAGCGCCTTTTCAATCTGTTCGGTTACGCGGAATTCGGCGAACGAATCCATCGACGACGCGTGATCGATCACGCGATCCAACAGCTCGGGGGCGACGCCCTCGAGGTAGGTGCGAATCGTCTCACCCACGGTGGGTCCGTCGATGATCACCTTGGTGAAGTCCTCGTTGAAGACATCGCGAATGATCTTGACCAACAGGTCGGGCTCACTGTGCAGCAGCACCGGAGCTTGGCCCTTTTCGACCTTGCTCGAAATCGACGCCCACTGCGAACGCAGGCGGTCGACGTCGCTGCGCAACTGCTCTTCGCTCGCGCCCTCGGCTGCTGTGCGAACAATCACGCCGACGTTCTCGGGAAGTACCTCTTTGAGAATCTTCTTGAGGCGCAGGCGCTCGGGTTCGGGCAGCTTGCGGCTGATGCCGTTCATGGTGTTGTTGGGCACGTACACGAGGTAGCGGCCCGGCAGGGAAACCTGGGACGTAAGACGCGCGCCCTTGTGACCCACGGGGTCCTTGGTGACCTGCACGAGAACCTTGTCGCCTGGCTTGAGCGCGAGCTCGATACGGCGAGACTGGTCCTTGTTTTCGACCGCGTCCCAATCAACTTCGCCGGAGTAGAGCACGGCGTTGCGACCCTTGCCGATGTCGACGAAGGCGGCCTCCATGGAGGGCAACACGTTCTGCACCTTGCCCAGATAAACGTTGCCGATCAGGCTGGCCTCGGATGCCCGTGCCACGTAGTGCTCAACCAAGACGGTGTCTTCGAGGACGCCAATCTGCGTGCGATCCTCGCGCTCACGAACCACCATGACGCGGTCGACGGACTCGCGTCGAGCGAGAAACTCGCTCTCGGTTACAACGGTGCGGCGACGACCGACATCACGGCCGTCGCGACGGCGCTGCTTCTTGGCTTCGAGTCGAGTGGATCCACGAATGCGTTGGGGCTCCGTGATGAGCTCGGGCTCGCGAGGAATGCGCACTTTGACCACGGTGCGTGCCTCGTCGTCGGAAAGCGGACGATCGTCACCCGCGCGACGCCGTTGCCGGCGACGCAACGAGCTCTGCTCATCGAAGGGATCTCCATCGCGTTCCCAGCGATCGCGCGAACGGTCTTCGCGGCGCGGCAACGCGGGCGCGTAAAAGACGAGGTCGGTGATTTCGCTCGCCGAAAGTGTGGGGATGTCGATACCCGCTGCAGCAGCGACCTCCGCGGCAATCGATTCGGCCGTCTCGGTCGCCGCGTCCTCAACGGGTGCGGTGGACACAAGTGCCGGAATTCGATCCGCGTGGGCCTCGAGCCACACGTCAGCGCTGTC
>CAIVOR010000134.1 GCA_903907615.1 uncultured Microbacteriaceae bacterium
ACGGCAGCGAGAAAAGGTAAAACGAAATGGGCAGGTTGAACTGCGGATCCGTCTCAGTTGTCGGCACCTGGTTGATGAACAACACGACGGTCTGCCAGCGCGACGAAGCCCACATGCCGGCGAAGATTCCGATAACCAGCGGAACGGCAATCGTCAGCAGTCGGCGCATCGGCTCGAGGGCCTGACGGTAGCGGTCCATCTGGTCATTGAGTCGCGCGTACACGGGACGCATGCGATAGGCCGAGGCGATGCTCAGCCAGAGGGCCCCGCCCATCAGAATGACGCCCGCGAAGAAGAATCCGGCCGAGCCCACCCACTCCGTCATGAGCACACCGGTGAAGCCCAGTTGGTTGTACCAGAGCACATCGCTGTACAGGCTGGCGAAGGTGAAGAACGCGATGATCAGCGCGACAACGATGACGAGGCTGATGACCACGGTGCGACGAGTGCGACGACGGGGAGTCTGACTGGACACGAAGTGTGCGCCTTTCGTAAGCGGTAGTGAACTACATCCTAGGTGTGTGTCAGCACGCTCGTCTGAGAAGGTGCCGGGCGAGAGATTACTGGCAGGTGGGGAGCTTGGCCATGGCTGCTGCGTCGCCCGAGGACGCAGTAGTTACCGCCGTGACAGCCTCCTGAATAGTGGCAACCGAGAACACCTGAATGCCCGTCGGAACGTTGCCCACGACTTCGTCACAGTTATCTGCCGGCGACAAGAAGAATGTTGCCCCGGCAGCCTGAGCCGAATACATCTTGAGGCGAATGCCGCCGATGGGGCCGACATTTCCGGCCGCGTCGATCGTGCCGGTTCCGGCAAACTTCTTGCCCTGAGTCATGTTGCCGGGAGTGACTTTGTCGATAATTCCCAAGGCAAACATGAGCCCCGCGCTGGGACCGCCCACATCGTTCAAGTGGATGCTGACGTCGAAGGGGTAGTCGTACGCGGTTTGCCCCAGCACGCCAATCACCGCCGTGCCTTCCTTGTTCGCCGGAGTGAGAGTTTCGGTGAGGGTCTGCTCGTCACGAATCAGTGTGACCGTGAGGGGTTGTGACGAGCCGGACGCCATGACCGCTGCACGAAGTTCATCAATGCTCAGGACGGGCTCATCGTTGACGGCAACAATCAGGTCGTCGGGCATCAGCACGCCGTCAGCAGGCATACCTGCCGTCGTGCTGACCACGGTGGCGCCCTCGCCCACGGAGTAGCCGAGATAGGTCATGGCCGCCGCAATGGCCTCCGCCTGAGAATCGACCATCTGCGCCGCGTTGGCCTGATTGCGCTCATCCTCGGTCTGGTCCTTGGGATACACGTATTCGAAAGGGATGACGGACTGTGACGGGCTGAGGTACGCCTGGATAACGTCAAACCAGTTGGGTATGAATTCGGGTGACCCCTCCAAACACACGGTGAGCAGATCCAGTGCTCCCGTGGTGGGGTACGTCGTTGTTCCTGAGATCTCAATCAGCGGTTCCGTGCCGTCTTCCGTCGGCGTGGGCGAGCAGTCATCAAAAACTGTTTGGTTGGCGAGCGTGTTCCACCACGGACCCGGATGTTCAATCGCGAAAGGCACCGGGATGGCGGTAATGCCAACAGTAAACAGGGCCGCGATCGTGACGAGAAGGACTCCGCGGCGGCGGCGCCGGGAGCGGGAATCCGTGGGAACGGGTGCGTGCTCGGGCGACTCGCGGTCTGTGTGGGGGAAGAGTGTCACAAGGCAATCTTTGTCTGGGGTGCACGGGGTGTTCGCCGTCGGCGCACTAGTTCGAACAGCCTAGGGGCTTTCTCGGAGGGTGTTAGGGCTAGCGTATTAGTCGTAACCTGAAAGGTGGCTTGAGGGCACGTGACCGACAACAACGAACGCGACCCCGAAGAAGAGTTCCGCGACATGCTTCGGGGATTCCTTGAGGGGCGCGAAGGAATTGACCCGAGCAAACTGGCGGGAGCCGCCGGCCTGCCCACCGACCCCGACGCCATCTCCCGCATGATGGCCCAGCTGCAGGCGGCCATGAACGCCTCGGGTGGTGAGGGCATCAATTGGACGATGGCCATGGAGCAGGCCAAGTCGATTGCCCTCAAGAGTGTCATTCCCGTGACGGCCATTGCGCGGGCCGAAATCGACCAGGCCTTTCACGTGGCCACACTCTGGTTGGCCGAGGCCTGTGACCTGTCCGACACGGCCGAAGAGCCTCAGTTGTTGACCCGCCTGGAGTGGATCGAACAGACGTTCCCCCTCTGGCAGCAGCTCGCCGAACCCGTGGCCCTCAACATTTCTGAGGCCATGACCACGGTGCTCAACGATCAAGCACCCGAAGAAATGAAGGGCATGATCGCGGGCGCGAGCAACATGATGCGTCAGGTGGGTGGCACGCTCTTCGCCATGCAACTCGGCCAGGTGTTGGGCCAGCTCTCCACCGAGGTGGTTTCGGGCGGCGACGTTGGCATTCCCGTGCTCGATATCAACCGGGCCGCTTTGCTCCCCCAGAACATGGCCGAGTTTGGTGAGGGTCTCGACATCCCCATGGACCAGGTGCACCTGTACCTCGCGGTTCGCGAAACCGCCTATGCCCGCCTGTTTCGGCACGCCAAGTGGCTGCGCCTCAATTTCCTGGCTAGCGTCACCGAATTCGCCCGGGGAATCAGCATCAATCAGGATCGACTCGAAGAGATTGCCAACAACTTCGATCCGGCGAATCCCGACGAGTTGCGCGACGCTATCGGCGCCGGCGCCCTGATTCCTCCCAAGACACCCGCTCAGCAAGCCGCGCTCGACCGCCTGGAAAATCAACTCGCCCTCATCGAGGGATGGGTGGATGTGGTCACGACCGCGGCCACGCTCCGTTTGCCGCGCGTCGATGCCATCGCCGAAACGGTGCGTCGCCGCCGCGCGTCGGGCGGACCCGCGGAGTCGGCGCTCGCGTCGCTCGTGGGCCTTGAACTTCGTCCGCGTCGACTCCGGGATGCCGTGAAAATGTGGCAGAGCGTCACCGACGCCGTGGGCATCGAAGCGCGAGACGCGCTGTGGGATCACCCGGACGTGGTGCCGACCTCAGAAGATCTCGACAATCCCGCGGGTCTCATTGCTCGCCTCGAAGCGGCGGCCCGCGGCGAGACTCCGGCACCGGACGAGATGGACAAGGCCCTCGAGGACCTGCTGGACGGTAAGGACTTCGGACCCGGCCCCGAGAACTAACCTTCGTCGGAGGCCCCGGCAACCGTGTGGATGACTGGGGTCACGAAGGAAGCGCTGCCGTCATGATGCACGCATGCATCGGATAGATCCTCGCCTGCCCCTTCTGTGGCGCACACCAACTGAGATTCAAATCGGATTCGCGCGCCCGGTCGCGGTGCTCACTGACCTCACCGCCGCTCAGGAATACGTCGTGGCGGCACTGCATTCGGGCGTGAGTGACGTGTCGCTCCGCGCCCTCGCATCGCAGCGCGGCATGCCGGCTGCTGACGTCTCGGAATTGCTCGAACGACTGAGGCCGGCACTTGAGTCAGCGACCGACGTGTCGTCACTCGGGGAACGCATCTCCGTTGCGGTGGACGGCACGGGATTGGGTGCCGCCCGAATCGCTCACACACTTGCCGACACGTCACTGACGCGCTCGTTGTTCGCCAGCACGGCAGCCGCCGAATTATTGACCGAGTCGCCCACTCTTGAGCAGCCGCGCTCCTCGGCGTCGGCCGTTGTGGTTGTCGTCGCCACCATGGCGCTCCCTCCGGAGCGCTGTGGCCCGTGGCTGCGGCGTGGGGTGAGGCACCTGCCCGTGGTGTGGCTCGACACAGCGGTGCACGTCGGGCCGCTCATCGACCCCGGACGCACCGCCTGCTGGCACTGTGTGGAACTGGCCCGGTGTGACGCCGATGCCGCCCGGCGCGCACTCGTGACGCAGGTAGCTGGCCGACCCGCCGCGACGGAAACCACCCTTATCACGCAAGATGTGGCCCTCCGGGTGGCACGCTGGCTCGACGGCACAGACGCACCCGAACCGGGCATGGCCCTGGTCTACGAAGCAGCTAGCGCTCGCTGGCGACAGGAGACGACGTCACCTCACGAAGCGTGTTCGTGCCACACTCCGCAAGGAAACGCGACCGCTGTCGCGCGTGACGATGTCCCGCTCCCGACGCGGCCCACGAGAGGTGCAGCCGCTCCCCCGCTCGAGTGAGGGCGACGTACAGCAGGCGTCGCTCTTCCGCGACGGCATCAAGTCCCTGGGCATAACTGATGGGAATCAGCCCCTCTGCCACACCCACGATGTACACGGCTTTCCACTCGAGGCCCTTGACCGAATGGATCGAGGCCAGCGTGACGGCATTCATGGTGGGCTCGTGTCGCGCCTCGGCCCGCGCCTGCAGGCTGTCCGTGAATTCACGCAGCGTGGTTCCGGGCGGAGTCTCGTCGGCCATTTCGACAATCGCGTTGAGCGCCTCCCACTTCGCACGCACAGCACCCGACGATTCGGGGGCCGATTGAGTCCAGCCCAACGCGCGCAGAACGTCACTCACCGACTTGAACAGGGGTTCGTCGATCGGATTTACCGCGGAACCGCGCAAGGCCAGCAGTGCGCGCTTGACATCGGGCAAATCAAAAAAGCGCGTGGCGCCGGCCACCTGATAACTCACGCTCGCCTCCGTGAGAGCACGTTCGAGGTTGGCCGACTGGGCGTTGGTGCGATACAGAATGGCGATGTCGGATGCCGCGAGGCCCGACTCGAGGTCGGACCGGATTCGGGCAGCCACACCGTAGGCCTCCTCGTGATCCGACGCGAAGGCAGACACGGTGGGCAACGGTCCCTCGTCTCGCACTGACTGCAGCACAAGCGCGCCGGCCCGATCGCGCATCAACTCGTTGGCCACGCGAACGATGGGTGTCGTGGATCGGTAGTTGCGGTCGAGGCCAATCGTGATGGCCTGGGGAAACTCGTGGTCAAAGTTGAGCAGGTAGTCGCTCGTGGCCCCCGTGAACGAGTAAATGGTCTGGCTGGCGTCACCCACCACGCACACGTCGGCCCGATCGCCCCGCCACAGTTCGAGCAAGCGATGCTGGAGTGGCGACACGTCCTGATATTCGTCGACGACAAAGAAGCGATACTGCTCGTGCACCTGCAGCGCCACGCGCGGCTCTGCCTCAAGGAGACCTGCGGTGAGCAGCAGTACGTCTTCGAAATCAATCGACGACCGCTCGTCCTTGATGCGCTCATAGGCGCGCTGAACATCCACGCACTGTTCCACGGTGAGCGAGCCCGGCATCGACCGGGAGGCCGCACGGAGCGCATAGGCGTCAAGCGTCAGGTTGGTGACCTTGCGCCACTCGACTTCTGCGGCAACGTCCCGCAGTGACGCCGTGTCGAGTTTGAGCCCCAGGGTGGTGGCCGCCTCGGCCAGGGGGCGCGCTTTACCCTCGATGAGACGGGGAGCGGGAACACCGGTGATCTGCGGCCAAAAGTAATTGAGCTGCCGAAGCGCCGACGAGTGAAAGGTGCGTGCCGACACGTTACCGGCGCCGAGGTCGCGCAAACGCGTGCGCATCTCTCCCGCGGCACGCTGAGTGAACGTCAGAGCCAGGATCCGCTCGGGCGAATAGGTGCCCGTGGAGATTCCGTAGGCGATGCGGTGTGTGATGGCCCGCGTCTTGCCCGTTCCCGCGCCCGCAAGTACTCGCACGGGCCCGCGCAACGCCGTGGCTACTTGCCGTTGTTCGTCATCGAGGGCGCTGAGAATCTGCTCCGGGTCTAGCGCTTGCCCAACCACGTGTCCTCCTGTGGGAGCGTGGCACCCAACCAGTCTTCGATGAGGTGGCGCGCGATGGACACCGGGCCGGGCAGCTTGATGGAATCCGTGGCCGCAGCTTCGGTCAATTCGGTGCGCGTGAACCAGCGCAGCGAACGGATCTCTTCGCCATCGGCAAGGATGGCGTTGGCATCCTGACCGGCGGCGAGACGCGCCCGAAAGCCCAGCATGAGGGATGCGGGAAAGGGCCACGGCTGCGACGCCACGTAGGTGGGGTCTTCGACGCGAAGGCCGCACTCTTCGAACATTTCGCGCACCACGGCGTCTTCGAGAGACTCGCCCGGCTCCACGTAACCGGCCAGAAGTGAGAAACGGTCTTCCTCCCACAGCGCGTTATTGCCGAGCAAAATACGATCTTCCGCATCGGTGACGACGACAATGATGGCGGCGTCGGTACGCGGAAAGACCTGGGTGCCCGACTCGTCGACGCGCACCCAGCCGGCCTGCTGCGGCAGAACGGCCTGACCACGCTGTGGCGAAAACGAGTGCGACCTGTGCCAATGAGACATCCCGAGCGCTTGAGTAAAGAGTCCGACGTCGAGATCGCCCAGTTCCGTGGCCGCCAATCGCAGGTCGCGCCAGTCGGCCGCCACGACCGAGGTGCGGGCCAAGGCCACGGCATCATCGGCTGAAAAAGCGGCGTCAGTCAGCACTGCGACGAATGCCGAGCCCTCGTGGTGCCCCAAGTAGATTTTGGTCAGACCGCTGACGGACTCGGGCGCCAGGTACACCACGGCTTTGTCGGCTATCAGCGTTGCGTTCTCGTGGATCACCAGAACACGGGTTTCCGGGTCACTCCACAGGTCGTCGAGGAGTTGTGGCTCGGCTCGCCGAACGGCGTCCCGGTCGTGCACCTGACGGGCCAAGGACAAGCGACGGCGAATTTCGTGCGACATGTGATCCTCGAATGTTGTGAGACGACGTCAGCAACGAAGTGCGTGGCGTTTCGCGCCTGAGGGCGCTGGGCGACCTAGCCTAAAAGCATGGCTCGTTCTCACTTCACTTTAGCGGCGCTCGTGGTTTCGGCTGTTCCCGATTTTGACCCCGCACGCGTGACCCCGATCGCGTCCGGGATTGACGCCGATTATGAATCAGCGCTGGTCACCGACCACGCCGGACGCGCGGTCATCGTTCGCCTCCCCACGTCACGCGACACCGAACAATCCCTGTCACACGAACTCCGTGCCCTCGAAATCCTGACCGCGGGAGTGCGCTCACGTCTCGGGTTTGAACTGCCCACGGTGTGCGGACGCGCGCCGATGGGAAACACCTTCGGCCTGGTTTTTGATGTTCTGCCCGGAGACCCCCTCCACCTCGGAGACCTCATCGCCGGCACCGTGGTCCCTGAATCCATCGGTCGAGCAATCGCCTCGATTCACGAACTCCCCGCCAATCTTGTCTCGGATGCGGGTCTCTCCTACGTCTCGGCGACGGCCGCCCAGCAGCGGGCGCGCGACACGGTGGAACGCGCGGTCGCGACGAACATGCTTCCCGCCGAACTCGAGACGCGGTGGAGTCGCGCCGTTGTGGATACGAGGATTTGGCAGTTCGAACCCACCGTGATTCACGGCTCACTGGGCGTCGCGAACTTCTTGTTTGGCAACGATTCGGTCAGCGCGATTCAGGGGTGGGGGGCGCTCCACGTGGGAGACCCGGCTCTCGACATGATGTGGCTGACCAACGCGGAGGAGACAGCAGGCGACGAGGCCTTCCACGCCTATCAGCAGGTACGACTCTCAAGCGCCGATCCGAGTGTTCGGCGCCGCGCCGTGCTGTACTCAGAGCTCGAGATTGCCAAGTGGCTGCTGCACGGAG
>CAIVOR010000135.1 GCA_903907615.1 uncultured Microbacteriaceae bacterium
CAGCCTCGTTTCGTCTGTCTATGTCTCCTTGCCCCCCCCCCCCCCGGGGACGCGAGGCGACATTCGCCGAAAACGGGCAGCAGACCCGTGGCATGTCCGGTCACTCCACGTTGAGGTCAGGCCGTGCCATAACAGGTATGGCGCAAGGCCGAGATAGACTTCTGGAAAGAATATTTTTTCAAATTGAAAAAAGTCAATCCTTATCGAAAGGAACCTCATGAAACTCACCACCAAAATCGCCCTCGGCGCTGGTGCGGCGATTGCCTCTGCGGCACTCGTCGTCACTCCCGCCATGGCCGCGGCCTACGTCTGGGACACCGACATCGTCGTCAACGGCTTCACTTACGAAACGGAAGATGCCACCCCGGCAGCCGATGAGATTGCCTTCGGCGACTACAGCGACACAATTGACGGCCAAAACTTCCAAATCACCATTGATGACTTCGCCGACTCCGAGTCCATCGATTGTGCAAACCCGCAACTCAACGACGCGGCAGATGCCTCGGGCGACAAGATTCTTTCCTGCGACGCCTACGACGCCCTCGGCCTCACACTTAAGCCCGAATTGCGTATCTACGCCAGTGGACAGCTCTCGCGCATGTCGATTGACATCACCAACGAGACGTCGGCCCCGATTGGTTTCCAGTGGCAGTACTACATCGGCATCGGTGACTCCGACGTCGTGTGGAATGCCGAGCATCCTGCTGGCACCCAGTCTGTAGACCCGGCAGTAGACAACTGGGCCACGGCGTGGGGTGACGGCACCGACGGTGCACCCGTTTCGTACATGTGGGGCGGACCCAACGGTGGCGACCGTGCCACCGACTGGGAGACCGGTGACAGCGACGAGGGTTATTTCTGGACCGACACGAAGTTCGAGCTCGCACCCACGCAGGTTGTGACCTACGCGTTCTTCACGTTCGTTCAGACCTCTGCTGAGGCAACCGACGTGACCCGCAAGGCACTGTGGGAATCCACCACGCCGCTGTTCGGCGGACCCGGTGGTGACATCGTTCTGCTGAGCGTTCCCGCGGCAGATCCCGACTACGACACCCTGCTCGTAGGTCTCGACAACTGCGTTGCCAACTTTGATCTCTGCACGACTCCTGCTCCTGCTCTGCCCGACACGGGCGTGAGCGAGAACGCAGGCATCTGGGCCGCTTCGGCAGCACTCATTGCCGGCCTCGGCATTGCGGCAGTCTTCATGGCTCGCCGCCGCAAGGCCTAAGCACAGCTCAACTCGAGTGGGTCGGCCCGAAAGGGTCGGCCCACTCTCTTATTGCCCAGGCAGGTTCGTGGCCATCACAACCCTTCTGAGCACTTCATTCGTCGCAGACCATTCGTGAGATGGCCACAACCGGGGTAACCTTGGCTCAGGACGGAGGGTGACCATGCGTAGGTTCTTGTTCAACGGCGGAGTGCTGGGTGCACTCTTTGGCGGCATCTCAGCCGCGCGTCAGACCGCCAAAGGTCCGCGCGACTGGCGACTCGCCTTGGTTTGGCTCGGCTGGGGCATCAGCGTCACGCTGGCCGTATTGGCCGTGCGCGATGAGGCACGCGAAGCACGCGAGCAGGCCGAACTCGAGGACGAAGGCTACTGGGACTAGTTCTGCGGTGACCGCGCACGTGCGGTGACCACAGAGAACCCGAGACGTCAGACCGTAATGTCAGCCACACACAACGACGTCCTCAACGAACTCGAGGCCGAAGCAATTTGGGCACTGCGCGAGTGCGCCGGCGCCTTCGCCCGGCCCGTGCTGCTGTATTCCATTGGCAAAGACTCGACGGCCCTGTTGCACCTCGCGCGCAAG
>CAIVOR010000136.1 GCA_903907615.1 uncultured Microbacteriaceae bacterium
ACCGAGGGTCACCCCGACAAGGTGTGCGATCAGATTTCCGATTCGATTCTCGACGCCCTGCTCACCATCGACCCCGCGTCGCGTGTCGCCGTCGAAACAGTCGTGACGCGCGGACTTGTGCACGTTGTTGGCGAGGTGACCACAGATGCCTACGTAGAAATTCCGGCCATCGTGCGCCAGACACTCACCCGCATCGGTTACAGCGACCACACGTTTGGTTTTGACGGCGCCAACTGTGGCGTCTCAGTGTCGCTCGGAGCACAATCTCCCGACATTGCCGCCGGAGTTTTTAATGAGTCCGATCAGGGAGCTGGCGATCAGGGCATCATGTTCGGCTACGCCTCAAACGAGACGCAGAACTTTATGCCCCTGCCCATCTGGTTGGCTCACCGTCTCGCCGAACGCCTCGCCGAGGTGCGCAAGTCAGGTCAACTGAATTTCCTCGGCCCCGACGGCAAGACCCAGGTCACGATTGGCTACGAAGGAAACACCCCCCGTTCGGTTGACGCCGTTGTGGTGAGTACGCAGCACCTCGCAAGCATTGACCTCGACACACTACGTGCCGAAATTGCTGAGCATGTGATTAATCCCGTTCTGGAAACGGTCGACATCGAGCACGTCAGCCCGCGTCTGTTCATCAACCACATGGGCAAGTTTGTGGAGGGTGGCCCGGGAGCTGACGCCGGCCTCACGGGCCGCAAGATCATCGTCGACACCTACGGTGGTGCCAGCCGCCACGGTGGAGGTGCCTTCAGCGGCAAGGACCCCTCGAAGGTCGACCGCAGTGCCGCCTACGCTATGCGCTGGGCCGCCAAGAACGCTGTCGCAGCTGGCCTGGCAGACCGCCTTGAGTTGCAGATCGCCTACGCCATCGGTGTGGCTCAACCGGTGGGCGTGTACGTTGAAACATTCGGCACCCACCACGTTGACCCGGAGAAGATCCAGAGCGCAATTCGTGAGGTATTCGACTTCCGACCCGCCGCCTTAATTCGCGACCTCGATCTACTGAAGCCGCGCTACGCAGAGACGGCAACCTACGGTCACTTTGGTCGCGAGGGCGCGCAGTTCACGTGGGAGAACCTTGACCGCGTAGACGACCTGCGTGCTGCCGCTGGTCTGTGACGGATGCCCCGACGTTGTTAGTCGCGCGAGTCGTTCTCGACTCGCCGCTGCCGCAGCTCGATCGGCTGTTGGATTACCGCATTCCGCCCGATCTTGCGGAGACCGTGCGTGAGGGCAGCCTCGTGCTGGTTCCCCTGCGCTCGGGCGGGCGCCAAACACTTGCCTATGTTGTCGAAATCGTGGGGGAATCGGATTACGCCGGTCGACTCTCGGACGTGAGCTCACTCGTCAGTACGGTGCCGGTATTGCCGCGTCGACTTTACGATGTAGCGCGTTCGGTTGCGGATCGGCAGGTGGGCGGGGCTGCGGACGTCCTTCGACTGGCGCTCCCACGTCGATATGTGCGGGCCGAAAAGAGCTTTGCCGCGCGTCCGGTTGACGAGAGTTCTCGGGTAGACCCCGCTGAGATCGAGGGCCTCAATGGTCTGGACCAAGACTCTGCAAAGCTCGCAATATCTGTTCCTTTTTCGCAAGCTCCCAATGCGAACGGTGTTTCTTCCACGGCGTGGTCTGTCCTGATGGGGCGGTTCGCGCGAAACGCGCTGGCGAAACAACAGTCCGCCATCCTGATTGTTCCCGACTTCCGAGACATTGCCCGCGTTGTCGCAGACCTCGAAGCCGACGGACTCGGTGACCGGGTGTGTCGACTCGACGCTGAGTGTGAGCCGGCGGTTCGCTGGGTGAACTACCTGCGATGCGTCCGTGGCGATGACGTCATTGTGGTGGGTAGCCGGAGCGCCGTCTATGCCCCGGTAGCCCGACTCGGAGCGCTCGTGATGTGGGACGACGGAGATCCTGTTCTCGATGAACCGATGGCCCCCTACGCTCACCCTCGCGATGTGGCATTGCTTCGCCATCAGAGTGAAGGCGGTGTTCTGGCGTTCCTCTCGCTCAGTCCGTCGGCGCACGTGGCCAGGCTCGTGGAGATCGACTGGCTCACCCAGGTCAACGTGACTGACCGCTCTCGGCCGACGGTGATTCCCCTCGACGAAGGCATCGCCGAAGGCCCACACAGCATTCCCTCTGTGGCGTGGCAGTGGGCGGCACAGGAGGTTGACGTCGCACCGGTTCTCATTCAGGTCCCAGGCCCCGGCCACTCGCAGTTGAGTGTGTGTGCGTCCTGTCGTGAACGATCACAGTGCACGGCCTGTGGGGGACCGCTACGTCGCAAGGTGCGCGGCACCGTTGCGGATTGCCGCTGGTGTGGTCGGCTGGCAACGGATGTCACTTGTCGCGCGTGTGGCTCGCATGAAATCGTCGACGTTTCACCGGGAACGACGTGGACGGCAGACATGATTGGCAAGAGTTTTCCGCACACCCCGATTGTCGTCAGCGATGGCGAACGCATTGTGACAGAGATTGACCCGACCCCTCAGATTGTGATCGCAACGCCGGGAGCTGAACCATTCTGTCCGGGTGGATACTCCACGGTGATCATTCTCGATGCGGGGCGGCAACTCTACAGCGACAAGATGAGGGTGATTGAAAACGCGTTACGACTCTGGGCACACGCCATCGCGTGCTGCAGTCCGCGTGGTCGTGTGTTTGTGCGGGGCGCGGGCAATCGGCTGGGGGCCGTGCTCGGTTCTGGCACATACGACGATTACATGCGTGGTGAGGTCGCCGAACGCACGCAACTGCACTTGCCGCCGGCCGCACGCATGGCACACCTCACGGGTACTGCAAGCGTCGTTTCTCGTGCGCTGGAAGCCCTTCCGCGCGAGGGCATCTATTCAGTACTCGGTCCCATGCCCGAAGGGGACGATCACGTCCGTGCCACGGTGTTGTTTTCCTATGCGCGTGGCGGTGACATCACGCAAAGCCTTCGTGCCAGTGTTGTCTCGGCAGCGACGGCTCGCCGGCGAGCTGGCTCAACGCCGGCATTACGGGTTCGTCTTGACGACGCTCACGTGGGCTCACATGGTTTATAACGCAAGTGGAGGTTCGGCATGCGCGTAATTTTTGCGGGCACGCCCGACGTTGCGGTCCCTTCGCTGCGCGCGTTGCAAGCGTCTGCGCATGAGGTGGTTGCCATCCTGACCCGTCACGACGCTCCCGTTGGCCGTTCGCGCACGCTGACGCGCTCGAGTGTCGCCGCGTGGGGAGATGAGCACGGCATCCCCGTAATCACCGCCAATCGTCCGGACGCCGAAACTCGAACAGGACTCGCGGCGTTCTCGGCCGACATCGGTGTGATCGTGGCTTACGGTGCTCTCCTCGACAGCGACATGTTGATTCTTCCCGCGCGTGGATGGATCAACCTGCACTTCAGCGCACTCCCGGAATTTCGTGGCGCTGCACCGGTTCAGCGAGCCCTGCTGGCGGGTGCGTCAACCATCGGGACGTCGGTATTCCAGCTCGTCGAGGAGATGGATGCCGGTGCAACCTTCGATGTTGAACAGCATCCCGTAGATTCACACCAGACCAGCGGCGAGGTGCTCGGAACTCTGGCGCTCTCCGGAGCCCAGCAACTTGTTCGCGTCCTTGACGCCATCGAAGCCGGGGGGATGGAGTCCACGCCTCAAGAGGGCTCGCCAAGTTTTGCCCCCAAACTGACGTCGCACGATGCACGACTTGACCCCCGTGAGTCGGCCATCATGACGTTCAACCGTTTTCGGGCGGTCACTCCCGAACCGGGGGCCTGGATCGAAACGTCGTCGGGGCGGATAAAGGTGACGGCCGCAGAGATGCTTTCCCCAGAACCGAGCCACAGCGCGAACCGCCTCCCTGTCTCTGTGATCGTGGAGCGCGACGGTCAGGTCTTCTTGGGTGTTTCCGATGGAGCGCTGTTGTTGCGGCGCGTTACCCCCGCCGGTAAGCGGGACATGGAAGCTACCGAATGGTTTCGTGGCATTCGTGCAGAATCCGTCGACGTGGTGAGTTCATGAACGCCCGTCGCGTGGCGTGGAACATCTTGCGAGATGTCGACGAGAACGACGCCTATGCAAATTTGGTCACTCCCGCAGCTCTGCGCGAAGCACGTCTCTCGAGGTCCGATGCCGGTTTCGTCACCGAACTGGTTTACGGAACGCTCCGCATGAGCGGTCTGTACGATGCGGTGATTGCCGCTGCAGCAGGGCGAAGCATCACCGACATTGAACCGGCCGTCCTCGACGTCCTCCGCTTGGGTGCCCATCAATGGTTAGAACTCAACACGCCAGCCCATGCCGCCGTGAGTGAGACCGTCAATCTTGCTCGGAGCGCGCACTTGGCGCGCACGGCTGGCTTCGTCAACGCGGTCATGCGCCGCATCACGGAACGCGGACGCGACGAGTGGCTCGATGTTGTCAGCTCAGGAACACGCGACGAGAACGATCGCCTGGCTGTCCGGTACTCGCATCCTCGTTGGGTCGTCGACGAAATGGCGGAGGCGCTCACGGCGCGTGGTCACGGGACTGACATTGAAGAACTGCTGGCCGCAGACAACACGCCAGCCACGGTTTCTCTCGTTGATTTGACCACCGCGCGGAGCAGTCAGTCACCCGAGAGAGGCGGTCACCCTGAGTCGTGGGGCGACCAGATCGAGCCAGATGTGAGAACTCCCTTTTCTCTTGCACTGATGGGCGGAGACCCCGGTGTGGTTGTCAAGCAGTCGAGGGGGTTGGTTCGCGTTCAAGACGTGGGGTCTCAACTCGCTGCGCTTGCCCTGTGGGAGGCGCGTGAGGTTGTCGCTGACGAGTCGTGGTTGGACTTGTGTGCCGGCCCCGGAGGGAAAGCCGCGCTCCTAGCGGCACTGGCCGAGCGCTCCGGTGCGCACTTGCTGGCCAACGAGATGAGCGAGCATCGGGCACAGCTGGTGCGCCAAGCGGTAACGCCGTTTCCCGACACCACCGTTTCGGTGTCTGACGGACGGTCCTATTCAGCGTCTCCTCAGCGGTTCGACAGAGTGCTCGTTGACGCACCGTGTTCCGGTCTCGGTGCGCTGCGTCGTCGACCCGAGGCGCGATGGCGGCGTACGCCGGAGGATGTTATCGAACTCGTCGCGTTGCAGGAGCAGTTACTCGCCGCTGCCTGCATCGTGGTGGCGCCGGGTGGCTTGCTCGCATACGTGACGTGTACCCCGTCTGTTGCTGAAACGACGGGTGTGCTTGAGTCGGTCATGGGTGGCCGCAGTGACTTCGTTCCCGTGCCGGTCGCACCCATCATTCGGCGGATCACCCGGGGCGTTATCTCCCCGAATGACGACGTCGACTTTGTTCAGTTGTGGCCACACACCGATGGCACTGACGCAATGTTTATTAGCCTCTTCGCTCGCTCAGCAAAGTAGGCTCGGCAACATGACAGCCCGCATCAACCCGAGCATCCTGTCGGCAGACTTCGTCAACATGCAGCACGATCTCGACCGGATTGCCACCGCCGATTACGTTCACGTTGATGTGATGGACAACCATTTCGTGCCGAATCTGACGTTCGGCCCCCAGATGGTGCAGCGCATTCAGGAGACATCGCCGATCCCGCTCGACGTTCACCTCATGATTGCCGATCCCGACCGATGGGCGCCAGGATACGCAGAATTGGGGGCCTTTTCGGTCACGTTTCACCTCGAGGCCGCCACGGATCCGGTGGCCGTGGCGCGTGCCCTGCGCGCGCGCGGTTCCCGTGCCGGTGTTGCGGTCAAACCGGATACGCCCGTCGACGCGCTCCTCGACATCGTGGCCGAATTTGATCAGATTTTGGTCATGACGGTTGAGCCGGGCTTCGGTGGCCAGTCATTCATGCCGGGTGTTCTCCCCAAGCTGGGTCAGCTGACGCGCGCAATTAGCCAACAGGGTTGCGACGTGTGGCTGCAGGTCGATGGCGGGGTGACAGAAGACACCATCGTCGAGGCCGCGGCGGCCGGTGCAGACACGTTTGTCGCTGGCTCAAGCGTCTACGGACACGCCGATCCGAGCGTTGCCATTGCGGCACTTCGTCGTGCCGCGGGTGAGCACCCGCATGCGCGCTAATCTTGATACGTGAAAACGTTTGAAGGTCTCTTTGAGGAACTCTCGCAGCGTGTAGCGACACGTCCCGAGGGGTCGCGCACTGTGGCGGAATTTGACGCGGGAGTTCACACGATTGGCAAGAAGATCGTGGAGGAAGCTGCCGAGGTCTGGATGGCTGCCGAGTATCAGGATGACGCACACACGGCC